>NC_022793.1:600000-900000 GCF_000496595.1 Candidatus Liberibacter americanus str. Sao Paulo | reverse complement strand
TTTTTGACTATAATTTTGTAGCAACTCATAATATTAAATTTTTAGTTCATGGAATAGGAAGTGTCTCTGAAAAGTTTGCTGAATCCCAATCAGAAATGTTCGAAAAAATTAGTAATTTAGGATTTCCAGTAAATGACAGAAACAAAATATGTTATATATTTAATGATATTTTATCTTATTACCATGAAATTGAAAAAATACGTTCTAGCTTAGAATATGATATTGATGGAGTAGTGTATAAAGTTGATAAATTTGATTTTCAGGAAAAGTTAGGTTTTAGTTCTATTAGTCCAAATTGGGCTATATCTCATAAATTTAACGCTAATAAGGGTATTACTCGTCTTTTAGATATTGATATTCAGATTGGTCGCACAGGAACCCTCACTCCGGTGGCTCGTCTTGAGCCAATTAATATAGGTGGAGTGCTTATTTGTAATGCAACATTACATAACGAAGATTATATTAGAGGATGTGATTCTTCTGGTAAAATAATTCGTGAAGGTAGAGATATTAGGATAGGGGATATGGTTGTCGTAAAGCGTGCAGGCGATGTTATTCCTCAGGTTATAGATGTATTAATTGAACATCGTACAACTGATACAGCGGTTTTTTCTTTCCCTTCTGTTTGTCCTGTTTGTAAAAGTGATGCAATCCGTTGCTTCAATTCTAAAACAGGCAAAGTTGATTCTGTTAGACGTTGTACAGGAGATTATATATGTCCAGCCCAACAATTAGAGCATTTAAAATATTTTGTATCACGTAATGCTTTTAACATAGAAGGTCTAGGAGATAAACAACTTGATTTTTTCTTTAAATCAAATGACTATTCCCTTTCAATTAAAATTCCTGCAGATATTTTTACTCTGCAATATCGTCAGGCAAATTCGAATTTAAATCTTGAGAATATTCCTGGTTTTGCAAAATTAAGTGTTTCTAATTTATACGAATCTATTAATAAGAGGCGTGAAATTTCTTTAGATAGATTTATATTTTCATTAGGCATTCGCAATGTTGGAAAGCATATATCTAAATCTTTAGCAAAATACTATCTTTCCTATGATAATTTTATAAATGATATAAGCAATATTATTAATAAAATAAATGGTAGTGATGTTTTATTAAAAAAAATACCTTTTATTGGAGATGTAATAGTAGAATCTATTGTAGAGTTTTATAAAAATGATGGTAATAATCGTGCTATAGCTTCTCTTTTGCAGGAAGTAAAAATAAAGCCAATCATGGATCAAAATATATCTAAATCTAGTTCACGTCTAGAAGGCAAGAGGTTGGTATTTACAGGAACTCTTAATAATATTAATCGTGATAAGGCTCAAGAATTAGTTGAAAAATTAGGAGCTAAAGTTTCTAACTCTGTTTCTAGTAAAACAGATATTGTTATAGTAGGCAGTAATGCTGGAACTAAAGTTAATAAGGCAGATAAACTTGGTATTGAAATCATGTATGAGAATGATTTTTTATCTTTAATTAAATATGTTTGAATTAAAATTTATTGTATTATAATTTTTTTATTGCTACTGATTCTTTATATTATTTAGGACTATTAAATTTTTTATTATTATATGTGATTGTTATATTTAAAAACAAATGAGAATATATTGTTTAAGTTTTGCCTTTTAATTATGAAATATATAATTAATTTAGGTAAAAATTTTAGTTATATCATTATAAGATTATATTCCTAAATTTTAACAAAAATAGTATTAAAAAAGATTTAACTATAATATTGCAATATCTAATTATTTAGATTCTTTCTATAATAATATTTAATAAAAATTAATACTAAATAATGAAAACTATATATTAAAAGATATAATTTATATATTTCAATACATACGATTTAAGATGAGATCAAAAATAGAATGTAATAAGAAATATTTTCATTTATTTATTTTAAAATACTATCTCCTTAGATATATTGTTTAGTTATTCATTTTCTAATTTTTGTTTATTATGACTGAATTTTTTATCCACCACTATTGTCACACAAGCATCTGACCATACATTCAATGCTGTTTCAAGCATATCAACTACGGCATAAAACGGTAGAATCATTCCCATTATATTTGTAGGGACACCCATGCTATCTAAGAGGCTACCACCTAAAAAGAAGCATCCCATAGGCACTCCTGCATTTCCAGCTGCAGCTACAGATGCAATTATAACCCATAAAAACATTTGACTAAGGCTCATTTCTATACCGTTATTTTGCATTACATATACTATAGTTGTAAATATAAAAGCAGCACAGCCATTCATATTAATAGATGTGCAAAAAGGTAAAATTGCTCTGCTAATTTGAGGGGAAACACCGAGATTTTTTTCTATAGATTGCATTGTTACTGGTAAGGTACCAGTCGACGATTTAGAGAAAAAAGCTACCAATATAGCTGGCATCATACCTTTAGCAATTTTCAATGGATTTAGGCCGTATAGTGATAGGAATATTGGTAAAACTATCATTCCTTGCACTAGATTAGATAAGATTATGACATAGAAGTATTCTCCTAAGCCACTAACATCAGATCCGGATTTAATTCGTAAAATAGTTGATGCTATAAAAGCTCCTACAGCTATAGGTATGACACTCATAATCCATCCAGTGATTGTTAGGAATACGCTATGCATTCCCCTAAAAAATGATATTAAGGTGCCTTTTACCTGCTCATTTTCAATAAAATTGATAGCAATTGCTATAGATAGACATATAGCAAGTATTGTTATCACTTGACCATGCAAGAATGGATATATGAAGTTATTTGGAATTAATGTAGAGATATATGAAAAATAACTGCTTTTTGATATAATAAGATTATTATCTACTTTGATTGTCATATTAGCAGGGGAAATTATGTTATACAATATCAATGCCACAGATGCTGCAATTACAGTTGTTAACATTGCATAAAATACAGTTTTTAACCATATATTTCCCATTCCTTGTTCAGGAGAATATCTTGATAAACTTACAATTAATGACAAAGATACTAATGGTAAACTGATAAATGCAAAAATCCTTACAAAAGCATTAGCAATAAACTCTGCTAATTCATTTAAAATAGGAATATTGCTTACTCCCGAGAGTATGCCTATTGATATAGAAAATATATAAAATAGTGCTTTTTTATGTTTATAGTTCAATCCAACTATTTTCTTTAAAAACATCCTTGATCTTTCTTATTTTTAATGCTCGAAAGTAGTTTTTCATACGAATATATATAGTTTGTATAAAAAACAACCTAACAAAATCTATTTATCACATATAATTTAGTAAACAATTAGATAATTATCAAATACGTTTATTAAAACTAATTTTTCTTTAAGAAAGGAAATCTACGCTATATATCTATAATATATATGTATATTACTTGTATTCCTGTATATGATATTAAGTTATTTATATGAGATCATTTTGTAATTATTTCTATTTCATAATTTTATACCTTTATTATATTTTATCCAACCTTTTTTCCTTAAATTACATGCTTGGCATGAATCGCATCCATATCCCCATTCATGGCGTTTGTCTCTTATTCCTAAGTAGCAAGTATGGCTTTCTTCAATGATTAGATCTACTAATTTTTTTCCTCCAATGTCTTGAATCATTTGCCAAGTTTGATATTTTTTTAACCACATTAGCGGCGTGTGTAGGATGAAATTATTTTCCATCCCTAAATTAAGAGCTGTTTCAACAGCTTTAATGGTATTATCGCGACAATCAGGATATCCTGAATAATCTGTTTCACACATGCCAGCTATAATATTTTTTATACCAAGACGATATGCTAATGCTGCTGCAAATACTAAAAAAATTATATTACGTCCCGGAACAAATGTATTAGGTAAGCCGTTATTTTTAATCTTCATTTCAATATTTTTTGTTAGGGATGAATTAGAAATTTCTCCAATTGTTGTAAGTGGTAATATAAAATCTTCTCCTAAAGATTCTTGCCATTCTGGTATTAATTTTATAATTTTTTTAAGTATATTAATTCTACACTTTAGTTCTATTTTATTGCGCTGTCCGTAATCAAATCCAATAGTTTTTACACTATCAAATTTGTTTAGCGCCCACGCGAGACATGTAGAAGAGTCTTGTCCTCCAGAAAATAGTAATAGAGCGGAATATTTATTTTTTATATTATCATTCATAAATCACCCGTGTATTCGACCCATGACATTGGTGTTTCATAAATTCGTATTGCTGATAATATTTTTATTACATTATGTAAACGTTCCCAAATCCATATAGCAATATTTTCTGCTGTAGGATTTTCTAATCCTGGAACTTCATTAAGATATTGATGGTCTAATTTTTCAAGTAATGGTTCAAAATATCTTTCAATATTGAAAAAATCATCTACAAATCCTGTCTTAGGATCTATATCTCCTTCCATTATAAGCTCTACCCTATAAGAATGTCCATGCATTCTATAGCATTTATGGTTTTTTGGTACATGTGGAAGTCTATGTGCGGCTTCAAATGTAAAAGCTTGTGTAATTTTCATTTATCCAAAAATGCCCTTTCTATGAAAGAATATATAGATAGTAATTAAAACCTATAATATCATTTTGTCATATTTAATTGATATATCACAATTAAACAAAATTTATATTATATGCTAATATTATAAATGAAAATTATTTTTGTATTAGAAAAATATACAATTTGTATATTTATATGAGATCAAATTTTAAAAATATGATTTATTAAAGATTATACTTTATTAATAAATAGAATATAATAATACAAGCAGTAACTACTTAATGATTTTTATTTGCTTGCTTATTTTCTCTTCAAATAATATATATCGTGAATAAAATCATCATTTTTATAACTTTTAACAATTATTTTTTAAATATTATTTCATACGATATTAGAATGTTTTTTGTCTACCCCTGGATCGTCTGGTTGTCGTAATAAATTATTTTCTTGATGTCTATTGTTGGAATGGTAGTTTATGAAAACCTTTGATTCTTTTGGTATTTTTTTATTTTGTTTAGATAGGTTTAAATTATTTTCAGGAATATTTTGTCTGAAAAATGATGTTTGATGTTTATGATAAATATATTCATTGTTTTTTGTGATTATATTCCATGAAAATATACATATTTTACCGCTGACGGGTGATACAGGAATCCACTCTTCAGATAATGAGCCGTCTTCTGCTATCCAAATTGGGTCTGGTATAGCATTTATTGCTTTTTCTGTCCAATATATTACAGAATTAATATTCTCAGGAAAGGATTTTTCTATTTCAGCTAGAAGCAAAAATATTCCTTTTCTAGGATATTTTTCAGCTGCATACATTGCTTTCTTGCGTGCCTGATTTATATTTCCTTCTTTCAACAAAGTTTTTGCAACAGCGATTAGAGATTCTACATTATTTTTATTGATAGATTCTAATTTTAAGGCTCTCTTTATTTTATCTGATGAATTTTTTGATGAGAGTGTTATGTAAATATTAGCAATTTCAGGATGAGTATTAATTTTCCATATTTGTTCTAAAACTTTTTCAGCCTTATTAATCTTATTTTGTATAATTAAAGCTTTAGCAGCAGATATTGCGGCAACAATTGAATCATTACATATTTTTAGAGCTTCCATAGCATCGTTGTAAGCAGATGTTGCATTATCAATTGATAAATTTTCTAATGATCTAGCTATCAAGAGTATAGATTTTTTGCGATTATAATCTTTAATACAATTACTCTTTTTTTGCTGATTTAAAAAATTGATAGCATTAGACCAATCTTTTTCATGCACATAGTGTTGCAAAACAGCATCAATACACCATTCTAAATTAGTAGATTTTTTTATTGCTTCTTCTGCATAATATTTTGCTGATTTTAAATCGCCTATACGACATGATTCATTATATAATCCATAAAGTGCAAATTCTTTTGTCGCTGGTATCTTTAACATCATTTCGAATTTTTCAAGTGCAACAAGGTGCTGATGATCAGCTATAGCAAGTTGTGACTCTAGTAGAAGTACTAATGGTTCAGTGGTGGGATTTATTTTACTTGATATATTTGAAGCTATTTTTCTAGCTAAAACTTTATTTTTAGCTGCAAGTGCTATTAATCCCGTTGATAAATCATTGTATCCTTTATTATAGTTGTGTTTGTTGAATACTCGAACTATAGCATGTGGACAGTCGAAAAAAAATCTTAATATTGCCAATATAAATGTTAATGCGAATAGCAGAACATAAACAAAAGATAGTGCAACTATAGAGCTAGTTTGATAAACTTGATTTCCTAATATGATGGATATATCTTTTGAATAGTATGAAGCAGTAATTAAGCTCGATATAACAATAAATATTATGCAAAAATAATATGTGATACGTAGCATTATATATCCTGTTATAGGTTTTTATTTGAAATTTTTGCCAATTCTTCTTTTATTATCTTATCAGAGCAGATATGTGCATCAATTGCATTTCTTAAAAATATACCAGGTTTCTGTGCTTTTTCTGGTATTTTATCCCATTCAGAAGAGGCTTTTATAAGATCTCCATTTTTTAGATTATTTTCGATTCGTGAAATTAATGCTGTTATGTTATCACCCTCAGTATTTCCTATAAAACGTACTTTGATTAATTTTTTTAATTGGTAAAACAAATATTTTATAAATCCCATATCTTTATCCATAGATTCAGTTTCTGCAATCATCTCTTCAGAAACTTTCGGAAATTGTAAGGCAATTTCTAAAAGTGTTGGTATTTTTGCATTAGCGAATTTCATAAGTACAGAGGTACATGGATCTAATATGGATATTCCATCTGTGATCATTTTTTTATCAAATGGATATTCACCTCTATTTATCGAGTCATTAATGATAATCAAAGATATCATTCGTTGAATATTGGAATTTTTTAGTGGATTTTCAATTATTTTCTCTGTTTTTTCCAGACGACTTTTAATATCGTCATAGCTTTTATTAATATTTAATATTAATCTTTTTAAATGATATATTTCTTCGTTAAATAATTTTACACTAACATTTTCTTGTTTGTATAAATCCTTTGATTCTTTATGTTTTTGATCAGATATAAGTTGATTTATTTGATTTAAATCCTTATTATTTCCATTTGATTTTTCTGAATTATCAGCATTTTTTATTTGTTGATTATCATGGATATATGTCAATGATTGATCTAGATCATATTGATTTATGCTATTATTATGACTTTCTTCTTTTTTTTGATTTGATATTTGTTCCAATAATGGATCTTTATATGTAAAGAATATGCTACTTCCATGATAAAGTTTTATTCCTAAAACGATAGCAAATGAAATTCCAAATAGACAGGATAATAGCAGTATTCCAATAAGTATTCTAGCAATTATTCGATATGTTTTATTATACTGATAGCCACCTAATTCTGTATTCCATATTTTTTCTTGGCAATCAATGTTGTTGTCGATATGGTCCATATTTTCTTTATTGCATGACTTATTGTTTTCCTTTGGGGGATTATTATCATTAGGCGTCATAAGCATTTATCCTGACTGATTAAGCTAATATTGATAATAATAAATCAATATAATGTTATTTTTTTCTTAACTATATTTAATTGATTATAATATTTGTAAACATAATACAAATAACATATTAATTTTTATAGAAAATTAAATATTGTCTTTTAATAATTCTAATATTGAAGATTCTTTTGGTAAATTTGATATAAAAACCTTGTTTTTGCACGATTCAGGTATTTCTTTTGCTATATTATGACTTAAACAAAACAAATAAGCAGATTTTTTTATGTATGAAGGCAGCAGGAAAAAACGGGAAACTGCAGATTTTGCATAAAAAAGTATTGCATCTGCATTTTGTAGTGATTTTTTTACATCATTTTTAGTGTAAGTAATGCTCCAAGTACTGTAGCATTCAATTATTCTAATAGGTATTTGATGTTCGATCATATAATTTTCAAAATAGGTGTTTCTAGATTTCCCAGCTAAATATAATAATGGGATTTTTGATTTAAATATTTTTTTTTGTTGAATAATTTTTTGAGCTAGATCAATACTGTGACCAATCCCGTGAAATATATTATAAAATCCTTTTTTTTGAGCTATTAATGCACTTTTTTCTCCAGAAGCAAATATCGGCGTATGATGAGAAACATTAGGAGGTAATGTCTTTATAGCTTCACTACTTGTTATGGCTATAGCCGCATATGGTTGCTGACAAGCTATTTTTACAGCTTCTTTATCGTGAGTAAAATATGATAATGGCATCATAATAGGTGTATGATCCATTTTTTTTATTTTTTCCGACGTGCAAAATGCTTTTTCTTTAGGCCTTGTTATAACAATGCGCATGACTTTATTTTTTATCAAGTTCCCAAGATTGTATAAATTTATTTTAAGATTTCTTTTAAGGTTGTAATTTTTTATATCCTAAGGCAAATATTTAGACCTAATATTATAAATTAACAATATTTGAAGCCTTTATTATAAAATATATACACTATTAATTTACATATTATTTTTTTATATCTAACTACTAAAAACACTTTTATTAGCTATAAGCCTTATGTGTTTACCAGCTTCACGTCCTATATGAACGGCGTCATCACACTTTCCATTTTTAGATACTTCATAAAAAAGTTTGCCATCTGGTGTCAAAATTATTCCATAAAAATAAAGATATTGTTCTCTACAATATGCAAATCCAGCTATTGCACTTTTGCAAGATCCGTCAAGTTCGGAAAGGAATTCACGTTCGCAGCTTACAGCATCCCATGTATTTTTATGATTAATAGCTGATGCAAGTTCTTGCGCTTTTATATTACTTTCATGTGTTTCAATACATATTGCTCCTTGTGCAGGAGAAGGAGGAAAGTCTTCAAGATTAAGAATTTCTGTTATTATTGTCTCCTTTTTCAGCCTTTTAATTCCCGCAAAAGCTAAAACGATAGCATCAGCTTGGTTATTTGCTAGTTTATTAATACGTGTATTTATGTTGCCTCGGAAGTCTATAACTGATATATTGGGGTTCCATCTAAGTAGTAGTGCTTTGCGGCGTAAAGATGATGTTCCAATAACGCTATTAATAGAAAGATCATTCAATCCTTTTTTATTTTTGCTAATTAAAACATCGCGAATATCTTCTCGTTTTAGATAAGCTGAAATTTTAATCCCTTTTAATAATTTTGTGGGCATATCTTTTGCAGAATGTACGGCAAAATCAATTTCTCCAGATATTAATTTTTTTTCTATCGCTTCAGTGAATAGTCCTTTTCCACCAATTTCGCGTAATGCTATATCTGTCATTATATCACCTTTTGTTAATAAAGGAACGATTTCAAATCTTTCTTCGGATAGTTTGTGATACTCCATAAGGCGAGATCGTGCTTCAAATGCATGTGTTATTGCTAATGGGCTGCGACGTGTTCCTATTTTAAAAACTTTTTTTCCCATTTGTATTCATCTATTATAGTGGTTAAGACAATAACTGTTTATATTAATTTAAATATTACAACTTTAAGCATTGCAATGATTAAAAAAGAATACAAAGTTATAGGTATAGAAACTAGCTGTGATGAGACAGCTGTTGCTTTAGTTCATCGTGAAGGTCCTCGTGGTCATATTATTGAAGATGTTGTTTTTTCTCAGATTGATAAACATCGTGATTACGGTGGAGTTGTTCCTGAAATTGCCGCTCGTGCTCATATAGAAGTTTTAGATATTTTAATTAAAGAGACATTATCTAATGCTAGTATGCAAATTTCTGATATGGATGCAATAGCAGTTACATCTGGCCCAGGTTTAATAGGAGGATTAATAGTAGGAATTATGACAGCTAAAGCTATTTCTTATGCTAGTAATAAGCCTTTATATGCGATTAATCATTTAGAGGGGCATATTTTGACAGCTCGTCTTACGGATGGATTGGATTTTCCTTACCTTGTGCTATTGGTATCAGGAGGCCATACACAGTTAGTATTAGTAAGGGGCATTTCTCAATATGATCGTTGGGCTACTACAATTGATGATGCTCTTGGAGAATGTTTTGATAAAGTAGCCAAATCTTTGGGATTATCTTATCCAGGAGGGGTATCAATAGAAAAAAATGCACTATCGGGAGACGCTAAAAGGTTTAAATTTCCGTGTCCTATTGTAAAAGATTCAGTATATGACTTTTCCTTTTCTGGATTAAAGACATCAGTTCAACAGAAAATACGTTCTCTTGGTGTTCTTGATAAAAGTGATATTTCTGATGTTAGTGCGTCTTTTCAATTTACAGTTACTCGTATTCTTTGTAATAGATTAGAGCAAGGATTAGTTCGATTTCGCAAAGAATTTCCAGACAAAAAACCTGTGCTGGTCGTTGCTGGAGGCGTTGCTTCTAATCAATTTATTCGTTCTTCTCTTAAGGACCTTTGTTCTTTGAATGATTTTATTTTTATTGCTCCTCCATTGAATTTATGCACAGATAATGCAGCAATGATTGCTTGGGCAGCTTTGGAAAGGATGGAGGCTGGTTTCATGTCAGATGGTTTGTTAGTATCGCCACGTTCTCGCTGGCCTCTAGACGAAAAATCGTGTTCTAAAATAGGATTTGGAAAGCGTGGAGCCAAAGCATGAAAAAATATCCCATAATATTTGTTGTTGGTTCTGGAGCTTTTGGGTCGGCTTTATCTAGTGTTATTGCTTCATCTGGTAAGTCTTGTGTTACATTGCTAGGACGGCAAGAAGCTTTGATAAAACAATTAGAATATTCTGGGATTAATACTAAAGCTTTGCCGGGCATAAAACTTTCCAATCGTTTATTTTTTTCAACAGATTATAAACGATTGTCAGAAGCTGATATCGTTTTTTTTGCAACTTCTTCTTATGGATATGGAGAAGCTATTAATTTTTATGGAAAATGGTTGAGTGATTCGGCGGATATTGTTATTTGCTCTAAGGGGTTTGAGCGTCATACTGGAACAGTTTTAAGCGATTATTCTGAAAAAACTTTGCCGTCACATAATTTTTCAGTTCTTTCTGGGCCTGGATTTGCTACTGAACTTGCAAGAGGATTACCAGTAGCAGTCACTTTGGCTTCAAAAGATATTAAAAGAGCAAGATATATTGCTGATATTATTTCTAATAATTCTTTTTGTATTGATTGTTCGGATGATCGTATTGGTGTTCAATTAGGAGGTGCTTTAAAAAACATTGTTGCTATAGCTATCGGCATTTTAGAGGGTAGAAAAATTGGTGATTCATCTCGTGCAGTAATTATGGTGCGTGGTTTATCAGAAATGGCCGCATTATCGCATGCTATGGGAGGTCGTTCTGATACTATTTATGGCTTGTCTGGTTTGGGGGATTTAGTATTGACCGCTACGAGTGAACAATCTCGTAATTTTAGTTTTGGAGTACTGCTTGGAAAAGGCAATCAGTATGATGTCGACAAAATGGGACTTGTGGAGGGGGGTTTTGCTGCTTCACGAGCAATTCAATTAGCGTTTAATTTTGGCCTTAATTTGCCTATTTTCAAGGCTATATCAGATGTTGTTGTTGGTAATATTACTGTGGATGAAGCTATAAAAAATTTTTTTAAAAGCTCTTTTATCTATAAATAAAAAAATATTTTTTTAAATTATGATGATTTTATATATTATCAGCTCATTATATAGTTATTGTTTTAGTATATTGAAAGATATAATATGGCATATTGGCTTGTTAAATCCGAACCAAATGTTTGGTCTTGGGATATGCAACAAAATAAAGGATTTATAGGAGAAGCTTGGACAGGCGTGCGCAATTATCAGGCGCTTAATTATATGAAAAAAATGATGATAGGTGACAAAGGCTTTTTTTATCATTCTAATTATGGGCGTGAAATTGTTGGTATATTTGAAGTGATTGCGAGTTCTTATCCTGATCCTACATCTGATTTGTCGTCTAGATGGGAATGTGTTGATATACGTGCAGTTTGTAGTATGCCTTCTCATATTAGTCTTCATGATATAAAGTGTAATCCTATGTTATCAGAAATGGCTCTAATTTCTTTTCCTCGTCTTTCGGTTCAGCCTGTAACATTTTTGGAGTATGTTGAAGTATGTCGTATGGGCAATCTTTTAAATCCTCCTCTTGATTAATAAAATTTTGATCATTAATGATATAATTAATTTTAAAGTTATTATATAGATAACTAATAATATTAATATTTTTTGGATATAGTTCGAAAGGCAATTTTAAATTTAATGTCAAATAAAACTAATAATCGTCCTCTTTCACCACATTTGCAGATCTATAAATTGATCCCAACTATGCTTGTATCTATTGTGCATCGTATAACTGGGGCATTTTTATATTTTGGAACTACATTTTTTGTTTTATATTTTTTGTCTTTAGCAGGTGGAATTGATACATTTAATACTTTTAAATATTATGCTGATAATAATTTATTTGAGATATGTCTTTTCTTGTATACTTGGTCTGTTATACATCATATGTTGGGTGGTTTGAGATATCTTATTTGGGATGCTGGGTTATGTTTTGATAAGCATCTTGCTACGAAATTTGCAAAAATAAACATTTTTTCTTCTGTTTTATTGGTTTTAATAATATGGATCATTAAGAATGTTTATCAAGATTATATGAGGATTTTAGCGTTATGAGTAGCAGTTTAGGAAAAGTTCGAGGGATGGGATCTGCTAAAGATGGATCTATCCATTTTTTAAAACAGAGAGTTACTGCTATTGCAAATATTCCTTGTGTAATATTTTTTATTGCATTTTTTATTATTTATAGCTCTAGGCCGTATGAAGAAATTATATCTGCTATTTCTAATATTTTTATATCATCTGTTATGGCAATAGGATTTTTTTCTATTTCTGTACATATGCATCTTGGTATGCAGACTATAATTGAAGATTATATTCATTCTAAATTTTTAAAGATTTTACTTCTTTTATTTAATAGGTTCTTCGTGTTTTGTTCTTTTGTTTTATTTTTGGCTTCAATTTTTAAAATTGTTTTTGTAGGTAAATTATGAAGGATAATTCTAATCATAGATCTGCTTATACTTATGTTGATCATTGTTATGACGTTGTCATTGTTGGCGCCGGAGGAGCTGGTTTACGTGCTACTTTGGGTATGGCTGAACAGGGATTTAAGACGGCGTGTATCACAAAAGTTTTCCCAACTCGTTCTCATACTGTTGCAGCTCAAGGAGGTATTGCCGCATCTCTTGCCAATATGACACCTGATAGTTGGCAATGGCATATGTATGATACTGTTAAGGGATCTGATTGGCTTGGCGATGTTGATGCTATCCAGTATCTTGTTATGGAAGCTCCGAAAGCTTTATATGAACTTGAGCATTATGGGGTTCCATTTTCTCGTAATGAAGAAGGTAAAATTTATCAGCGTCCTTTTGGTGGTCATATGCAAAATTATGGCAATGGTCCTCCGGTGCAAAGAACTTGCGCTGCTGCAGATAGAACAGGTCATGCTATTTTGCATACTCTATACGGTCAAGCATTAAAAAATAATGCAGAGTTTTTTATTGAGTATTTTGCTCTTGATATTGTAATTAATGAAGAAGGTCGATGTGTTGGAGTTGTGGCTTGGCAGCTAGAAACTGGTGAAATACATCGTTTTTCTGCTAAGTTAGTTATAATGGCCACAGGTGGATACGGTCGTGCATACTTTTCGGCTACATCAGCTCATATTTGTACAGGTGATGGATCAGGTATGGTTGCTCGTGCTGGTTTGCCTTTACAGGATATGGAATTTGTGCAATTTCATCCAACTGGTATTTATGGGGCTGGTTGCCTTATTACTGAAGGTGCTCGGGGGGAAGGTGGGTACCTTGTTAATTCTGAAGGAGAACGTTTTATGGAACGTTATGCCCCTACAGCAAAGGATCTTGCTTCTCGGGATGTCGTTTCTCGTTGTATGATGATTGAAATACGAGAAGGAAGAGGTGTTGGCAAGAATAAAGATCATATATACTTGTATTTAAATCACCTTGATCCTTCTGTATTACATGAAAGATTGCCTGGTATTTCTGATTCTGCTAGGATATTTGCAGGTGTAGATGTAACACGTGATCCAATACCTGTTTTGCCTACGGTCCATTATAATATGGGTGGAATTCCAACGAACTATTGGGGTGAGGTTTTAAATTCTAATGATAAAAATACTGATATAGTGGTTCCTGGTCTTATGGCTATAGGTGAAGCTGGTTGTGCTTCTGTTCATGGCGCTAATCGTCTTGGATCTAATTCATTGATTGATTTGGTTGTTTTTGGTAGAGCTGCTGTTATCCGTGCTACTGAAATAATCAACAAATCAGAGCCTGTGCCTAGTTTAGATATGCGTGTTTGCGAACTTATTGTTGATCGATTTGATAGTTTGAGATATTCTAATGGCAATATTCCAACTGCTGTTTTACGTGAAAAAATGCAGCGTTCGATGCAATTAGATGCAGGTGTTTTTAGAACACAGGAATCTTTATCAGAAGGGTGTCGGAATATTTCTTTAATTTGGGATGAAATGAAAGATCTTAAAGTTTATGATCGATCATTGATTTGGAACTCTGATCTTATGGAGACACTTGAATTGCAGAACTTAATGGTTAATGCAATAGCTACAGTTTATTCTGCTGAAGCTCGTAAGGAAAGTAGAGGATCACATGCGAGAGAAGATTTTAAAGATGGAGCATTTGGTGGTCGTGATGATGTGAACTGGCGCAAGCACTCACTGTGTTGGATTGATAAAACAGGTGAGATAAAAATTGATTATCGTCCTGTTCATACTGATTTAATTAAGGATGGAATTGATCTTTCTAAGATTGCTCCTAAGGCACGTGTTTATTAATAGTAGGTGTATATATGGTTGAAATTTTATTGCCAAAGAAGTCTCGTTTAAAGCAAGGAAAAACTTGGGAAGCTCCTTCTAATATAAGTAATTTACGCGAATATCGTATTTATCGATGGAATCCAGACGAAGGAGGAAATCCTTCTATTGATACTTATTATGTTGATTTAGATGATTGTGGACCTATGGTTCTTGATGGTCTTTTATATATAAAGAATAAGATTGATCCTACATTGACTTTACGTCGTTCATGTAGAGAGGGTATTTGTGGATCTTGTGGCATGAATATAGATTGCACTAATACTTTAGCTTGTATCAAAGATATGAATTCAGTTAAAGGTGTAATAAAGATATATCCACTCCCGCACATGTCTGTTGTTAAGGATTTAGTTGTTGATATGTCTCATTTTTATGCACAACATCGTTCAATTGATCCTTGGCTTAAAACTGTTTCTCCAAAACCATCTAAGGAGATACTACAAAGTCATGTTGATCGTCAGAAATTAGATGGTCTTTATGAATGTGTTATGTGTGCCTGTTGTTCTACTTCTTGTCCAAGTTATTGGTGGAATAGTGATAGATATCTTGGCCCTGCGGTATTGTTACAGGCGTATCGTTGGTTGGTCGATTCTCGAGATGAGGAAAAAGGCGATCGTCTTGATGATTTAGAAGATCCTTTCCGTCTATATCGCTGCCATACGATTATGAATTGTGCTCAAAGTTGTCCTAAAGGTCTCAATCCTGCTAAGGCGATTTCGAAAATAAAGATGTTGATGTTAGATCGTAAAATATAATAATATAATTATGTATTTTTTTATTATTTTGATATAGTTTTTAGTTATGATGTGTTATTAGTTTTATTTATTTAGATATAGGAATATGATATATGCAATACTGCAGGTTTTTTTTATTGTTTTGTTGCATAACATTATCTTCCGGCTGTATTAATTTAGAATATTTTGATTTTTTTTCAAAAAAAAAACAAGGAGATGCTAATTTTCCTATAATTGAATCAGAAACTTTGCCGCCACCTGTTTCAGAATATGAATTGTCGAATGTAAAAAATATTCCTGTTCCATCAACTGATTATTATGCATTAAAGGTTTATATGATTGGTGCGTGGAAAATGTCTTATCAAGATACAGAATGTGATGTTATTTTGACGCTAACTAAATTTAAGAAAAATTTTAGAGGAACTTCACGAGATTGTTACGGTAAATTAGCATTATTATCTGCTTGGAATATAGTTGATGATCAACTTGAGCTTAAAAATTTTCGTGGTGATAATATAATTGTTTTAGACAAAATAGATGATCAACACTTTGAGGGGCGATTTAGTGGTAAAGATGAAACAGTTTATCTCGTTCGAAAGGTATAAAATATTTTATATTCCAATATTTACTTTGTTGTATAACTAAATGTCAATTCGTTTTGTCAGTAGTAAACTGTTATTGTTAGTTCAGAATAGAAAATTAAAATACAGTTCTGAACAGCATAGGGTAGCAACTTCTTTTGATCGTCTTTTAACTGATCTTCATAAACAAGCTGATAAAAGTATTTTTGAATTTTTTTCTAGGTTATGGCGTTATTTTACAGGTAAGAATGTCTTTATTAAGGGCATTTATCTGTACGGTGGTGTTGGCCAGGGAAAGAGCATGATGATGAATATTTTTTTTTCTTTGGCTTGTGTAGAAAAAAAACGTAAAATTCACTTTTATGAATTTATGAAAGATGTTCATTGTAGACTTAACGAGCATCGCAATAAAATTGAATCAGGTAGATCAAAAGAATATGACCCAATACCATTGGTAGCACATTCCATTGCTATGGAATCAAAATTATTATGCTTTGATGAATTTATGGTAACAAATATTGCTGATGCTGTTATTTTATCCCGTCTATTTACTGAATTATTTGCGGCTGGTTGTATTTTGGTTTTAACTTCTAATGTTAAACCAGATAATCTTTATAAAGATGAAATTAATGGTGATTTTTTTGCTTCATTTATTAATCTTTTAAAAGATAAGATGGAAGTTATTTCATTAGAATCAGAAACAGACTATCGTCGAGAAAAACATTCTTTTTTTCCTACTTATATTAGTCCATTAAATTCCTATACATCAGAACTTATGGATAAATTATGGTTTTATATAATTGGAGATAATCCATCTATTTCTTTAGATATTACTGCTAAAGGAGGATATAATATTCATGTTCCTTTCTCCTCTGGTAAAGTATCTAGATTTTCTTTTTTTGATCTTTGTGATAAAGCATTTTCTGCTAGTGATTTTATGGAAATTGCCGATAGATTTAATATAATATTTATAGATAATGTTCCATTTTTTGATGGTGATAGACGCGATTGGATTAAACGTTTTATTATGCTTATAGATGTTTTTTATGAGAATAAGGTTTGTTTGATAATGTCATCTGAAATAGGTATAGAAAAATTTTTTTCTAACCGTTTAGGATTGGATGAGTTTGAATTTAGGAGAACTGTTTCACGTTTGTTTGAGATGTTTAGTGTAAAATATATAAAAAATCATAAAAATGTAATAGATGCTTGTAAGTTTTTGTTATCAAGTTAATTGATATATTATTTTTAAATGATATATAGCCTATAAATTAGATATGTTGCCTTTATATAGATAGGGAAGGATTATTAATAATGTCGAATAAGATTGCTCTTATAGGATCTGGAATGATAGGAGGGACGATGGCACATCTTGCATCTCTCAAAGAGCTTGGAGATCTAGTTTTGCTTGATATAGTTGATAGTATGCCACGTGGTAAAGCTCTCGATATTTCAGAATCTGCTCCTGTTGAATGTTTTGATGCTAATTTATATGGAACAAACGACTATTCTGATATTGCTGACGCAGATGTTTGTATTGTTACAGCTGGTATTCCGCGTAAACCTTCTATGAGCCGTGATGATTTGCTATCTGATAATTTAAATTCTATTGAAAAGGTAGCTGCTGGTATACGAAAGTATGCACCTAATTCTTTTGTTATTTGTATTACTAATCCTCTTGATGCAATGGTATGGGCTTTGCAGAAATTTTCTGGTTTGCCAAGCCATATGGTTGTAGGTATGGCTGGAGTTCTAGATTCAGCTAGGTTCAGATATTTCTTAGCACAGGAATTTAATGTTTCCGTTGAAGCTGTTACAGCTCTTGTTTTGGGTAGTCATGGAGATTCGATGATTCCCATGTTAAAATATGCTACTGTATCTGGCATTCCCGTTCTTGATCTTGTAAAACTTGGTTGGACTACGCAGGAAAAAATTGACCAAATTGTGCAGAGAACTCGTGATGGTGGGGCGGAAATTGTAGGATTGCTTGGATCTGGTTCAGCGTATTATGCTCCAGCTTCTTCTGCTATAGCAATGGCTGAGTCATATCTTAAAAATAAAAGGAATGTTTTACCATGTGCAGCTCGTCTTTCAGGGCAATATGGTGTTGATGGGTTTTATGTTGGTGTTCCTGTAGTTATTGGTCGTGGAGGTGTTGAAAAGATAATTGAATTGGATCTTTCTTCTGATGAAAAAACCGCTTTTGAAAAATCGGTAAAAGCTACTGTTGGTTTATGTAATACTTGTACTAAATTTGTGCCTAGTCTAGTATAATTTTTTTATGGGAATAGTGATTTTAATATGGATATTCACGAGTATCAAGCTAAGAGTTTGTTAAAAAGATATGGTGTTCCAGTTGCTGAAGGAGTTTTAGTCTCATCTGTCGAAGAAGCTAACTTGAGGGTCAAAGATCTTCCTGGCCCTTTGTATGTTGTCAAAAGTCAAATTCATGCTGGAGGGCGTGGTAAAGGTAAATTTAAAGAACTACCTTCTAATTTTAGAGGTGGAGTTAGAATTGAGAAATCTATTGAATCTGTTATTGATGATTGTCGTGAGATGATAGGTTCTACTCTTGTTACAAAACAAACAGGAGATAGCGGCAAGAAAGTTAATTTTTTATATATTGAGGATGGAGCTGATATTGTTCAAGAGCTTTATCTTTCATTATTGATAGAAAGATCATCTGGTAAAATTTGTTTTATTGCTTCTAGCCAAGGTGGTATGGATATTGAAGAGGTTGCTAAAACTTGTCCGCAAAATATCCATAAGATAACCATTGATATCATCAAAGGTATAACTTCTAAAGATATTACTGATTTATGCTATGCCCTTAATTTGAAAGATCAAGCTCGTATTGATGCTGAGAATCTTTTTCCTTGCCTTTACAAGGCTTTTTATGAAAAGGATATGAGCCTTTTGGAAATTAATCCTTTGATTATTATGAAAAATGGGCACCTGAGAGTTTTGGATGCTAAGGTTTCTTTTGATGATAATGCATTATATAGGCATCCAGATATTCTTGAATTACGTGATTTATCTGAAGAGAATGATAGAGAGATAGAGGCAAAAAAACACGATCTTTCTTATATAGCTCTTGATGGGAATATAGGCTGTATGGTTAATGGAGCTGGTTTAGCTATGGCAACCATGGATATCATTAAACATTATGGCGGGAATCCGGCTAATTTTCTTGACGTTGGTGGTGGGGCAGATCAAGATAAAGTTGCTTCGGCTTTTAAGATTATAACGTTAGATCCTTCTGTAAAAGGTATATTGATCAATATATTCGGTGGAATTATGAGATGTGATGTTTTAGTTAGAGGAATTTTATCTGCTATCAAGGAAGTAGGTATAGATATTCCTCTTGTTGTTCGTCTTGAAGGAGCTAATGTAGATATTGGTAATAAATTAATAATGGATAGTGGGTTGAATGTTATCACAGCAACTGATTTAGATGATGCTGCTAAAAAAATAGTTAATTCAGTTAAAGGAGGTTAAAAGCTGTGTCTATCTTAATTGATAAGAATACTAAGGTAATTGTCCAAGGTTTAACAGGTAAAGCCGGAACTTTTCATACTGAACAATCCATTATTTATTGTAAAACTCAAATTGTTGGAGGTATACATCCTTCTAAGGGTGGATCTTATTGGTCTGGTGCAAATAGCAAGGTTCCTGTTTTTTCATCAGTTATAGAGGCAAAAGAGCGCACAGGTGCCAATGCTTCTGTTATATATGTTCCGCCTAGTGGTGCGTGTAATGCTATAATTGAATCTATTGAGGCAAATATTCCTTTAATTATTTGCATTACTGAAGGTATTCCTGTTTTGGATATGGTTCGAGTAAAGGCTCGTCTTGAGAATTCTTCTTCTCGTCTTATTGGGCCTAACTGTCCTGGATTATTGACACCTGAAGAGTGTAAGATAGGTATTATGCCTGGCTCTATTTTTCGCAAAGGATCTGTAGGTATTTTATCTCGTTCTGGGACTCTTACTTATGAAGCTGTATTGCAAACAACTCAGGAAGGTTTGGGGCAAAGTACTGCCGTTGGTATTGGTGGTGATCCTATAAAGGGAACAGAGTTTACTGATATTCTTGAATTGTTTTTATCTGATGATGATACTAAATCAATTATTATGGTTGGTGAGATTGGTGGAACAGCAGAAGAAGAGGCTGCTCAGTTTTTAAAAGATGAGTTTAAGTGTGGACATAAAAAGCCAGTTGTTGGATTTATTTCTGGATTAACAGCGCCTCCTGGTCGTACTATGGGTCATGCTGGAGCGGTTGTATCGGCTGGGAAAGGAGGAGCTGAAGATAAAATAGCTGCTATGCAAGAAGCAGGTATTCGTATGGCATCTTCTCCTGCTAGTATTGGTAGAACTCTCACAGAGCTTTTAAATAGTTTATAGTTTTGTTATACTGACGTTTTTATGGATTAAGAGATTAAGAATTAAGAAATTTATTTTTAGTAAGAATGAAAGAAATGAATGGTGCAGAGTAATTTAAATAAAAATTTTTCTTTTGCTTCTTTTTTAGACGGCGCAAATTTATCTTATATTGAAGATTTATATATCAGTTATAAAGATGATCCGTTTAGTGTTTGTAAAGATTGGTATCCTTTTTTTTTATTTCTTGACGATAAATCTGGTAATTGTGATAGTTTAGAAGAAAGTATTGCTTGTTTTTTAAAAGAAACAGAGGTGGCTAACCAAGTTTTTTCTGATGAAAAAAAAGATTGCGATTTTAATCGTGTCTCAAATAATGAACAACCATTGAAAGATTATTTTAATATGATGAGAATGGTTGATGCATACCGTTCTCTAGGTCATTTAAATTCTAATCTTGATCCATTAAACAATTACAAGCGCGTAAAATTACAAGAGTTATCTCCTTCTTATTATGGTTTTACTGAACAAGATTATAATCGCAAGATTGATATGCAAGGAGTATTAGGCCTTGGTATTACTACTATTAATGAAGTTTTAAAGCTACTTTTACGTTTATATTGCGCAAATATAGGTGTAGAGTTTATGCATATAGTTAATCTTGAAGAAAGGGATTGGATAAGAAGTTCTATTGAAAAATATAATTTCTCTTCTATTCTTTCAATAGAAGAGAAAAAATCTATTTTAGATAAGTTAATTGAAGCAGAAGGCTTTGAAAAGTTTATTGATATTAAATATAAAGGTGCAAAACGTTTTGGTGCAGATGGATCTGAATCAATTATCCCTGCCATAGAAGAAGTTATTATACAAGGAGTGAAGCACGGATCTGAAGAGATTGTTTTAGGAATGGCTCATCGAGGTCGTCTTAATGTCTTATCTCAGATAATGAATAAGCCGGCGCGTGCTATATTTTATGAATTTAAGGGTGAATATAATGGAGACGCAAGTTATTCAGGAGATGTTAAGTATCATTTAGGTGCTTTTTGTAAGCGTGATTTTTTTGGGAAAGAAGTTAAATTATCGTTGAGCAATAATCCTTCACACCTTGAATTTGTTGATCCCGTTGTGATTGGAAGTGTGCGTGCCAAACAAGATATTATAGGATCATTATCTGGAGAAGATAATGTTTCATTGGTAAATCGATCAAAGGTTTTACCGATTATTATTCATGGTGATTCTTCTTTTGCTGGTCAAGGAGTTGTATATGAAACTTTTGAATTATCTGGTTTATTTGGATATACTGTCGCAGGGAGTGTTCATATAATTATTAATAATCAGATAGGATTTACTACTAATCCTTCTTCAGCTCGTTCTTGTCATTATCCTTCAGATGTTGCTAAAGCTATGGATATTCCTGTTTTTCATGTTAATGGGGATGATCCAGAAGCTGTTATTCGTGTTATAAGAATAGCAACGCTATTTCGTATGAAATTTCATAAATCAGTTATGGTTGATATGTTTTGTTATCGCCGTTTTGGTCATAATGAAGGAGATGAGCCGTCTTTTACTCAACCTAAAATGTATCAAAAAATACGTTCACATAAATCTGTTCTTCGTCAATATGCTGATAAGTTAATATCTGAAAATGTGATTTCTGAAAATGATTTAAGTGCCTTGAATGCTAATTGGCGTTCTCATCTAGAAAGTGAATTTAAGGAGATAGATGGTTATACTCCTCAAAAAGTAGATATTAAATCTAATCATTCTTCTAATATAATTAATAGTGTTAGTGGTAGGGATCCTAATGATACTTCTGTCTCTATAGATATACTTAAAGATATAGGTTATAAGATTTCTTCTATTCCAAAGACTTTTAAGGCGCATAAGATTATTCAACGTCTTATGGAAAATCGCAGAAAAATGATAGATAAATGTGAGGGGATTGATTGGGCTATGGCTGAAGCTTTAGCTTTTGGTTCTCTTTGTAATGAGGGGTATAAGGTTCGCTTATCGGGACAGGATTGTGAACGGGGTACATTTTCGCATCGTCATGCGGCTTTATATGATCAGGAAACAGAATCGCGATATCTTTCCCTATCTCATATATCAGATAATCAGGGTCATTGTGAAATTGTTAATTCTTTTCTATCTGAACAAGCTGTTTTAGGATTTGAATATGGTTATTCCTTGGAGAACCCAAATTGTCTTACTATATGGGAAGCACAATTTGGTGATTTTGCTAATGGTGCACAGGTTATATTAGATCAATTTGTTTCTTCTGGTGAACAAAAATGGTCACGCTGTTCTAATCTTGTCTGTTTGTTGCCACATGGATACGAAGGTCAGGGCCCAGAACATTCTTCTGCTAGATTTGAGAGATTTTTGCAAATGTGTGCAGAAAATAATATGCGTGTTGCTAATTGTACTTCTCCTGCCAACTATTTTCATATTTTACGTCGTCAGATTTACTCTGATTCAGTCAAGCCTTTGATATTAATGACTCCAAAGTCTTTATTGAGACATAAGAGAGTTATCTCTTCTCTATCCGCGATGGATTGTGGAAGTTCTTTTAGTCCTATATTATTAGAGGATGAATATAATATTTTAAAACTTGTAGATGATTCTAAGATTCGTCGTGTTATACTTTGTACAGGAAAGGTATATTATGATGTTTTAGAAAATCGTGATTCTAGAAATATTTCAGATATTTATCTGTTGCGCATTGAACAATTATATCCATTTCCATTTGATGATTTGGTAAAAGTTCTTTCGCGTTTTGTAAAGGCTGAGATGGTTTGGTGTCAAGAAGAGCCTAAGAATATGGGTGCATGGAATTTTATTGAACCTTATTTAGAAAAGGTACTTAAGTCTGTTGGATCTAGTTATTCTCGTTTTCGTTATGTTGGGCGTCCAGAATCAGCATCTACAGCTGTAGGTAATATATCGCGTCATCTATCACAGTTATCTGTTTTTATTAAGGAAGCTCTAGATAATTAGAAAATACTTGTATTATTTGCAATTTATTGTTTAGAAAATGAAAGTTGATGTTATGGCTACAAAAATTTTAGTTCCCTCTTTAGGGGAGTCTGTACAAGAGGCAACAGTTGGTTCTTGGCTTAAGAAGATTGGTGATATTGTAGAAATTGGTGAACCCTTATTGGAGCTTGAAACCGATAAGGTTACTATTGAAGTTCCTTCTCCTATCTCGGGCAAGTTGACTGAAATTTCTGTTTCAGAAGGTGAGATAATATCTCCTGGCGGATTCCTGGGATTTGTTTCTGAAAATTCAGAATATGAGCCTACATCTGCGAAAAAATCAGTTTCTTCTACTTCGAATAATATCTCCGAACAAACTAAAAAAGATGAATATCGTATGCCTCAATCTCCATCAGCTGCTAAGTTGATTGAGGAAGCAGGTTTATCTCCCTCTGATATCAATGGTACAGGAAAAAGAGGGCAAATACTTAAATCAGATGTTGTTTCTGTAATTAATAATTCTACTGAATCTATATCTAATAAGGTAAAATCCTTTTCATCTGAACAGGGAAGTATTTCGATTAATAATTATCCTGATAAACAAAATTCTCTCGGAGAAGAGCGTGTTAAGATGTCTCGTCTTCGTCATACTGTTGCTAAGCGTCTAAAAGATGCTCAAAATACTGCAGCTATTCTGACTACTTATAATGAAATTAATATGTCTCGTATAATTTCTATTCGTGCACAATATAAGGATCTTTTTGAGAAAAAGCATGGTATAAAATTAGGTTTTATGGGATTTTTTACTAAAGCTGTATGTCATGCTCTTCAAGAAATTAAAATTATTAATGCGGCAATTGATGATGATTACATCATTTATAATAAATATTGCCATATTGGTGTAGCAGTTGGCACGGATAAGGGGCTTGTTGTTCCTGTTTTACGTCATGCTGATCAAATGTCTATTGTAGAAATTGAAAAAGAAATTAATCGTCTAGGAAAAACCGCTCGTTCAGGTCAGCTATCGATGCAAGATTTACAAGGAGGTACATTTACTATCTCTAATGGTGGTGTCTATGGATCTCTTTTATCTTCACCAATACTTAATCCTCCGCAGTCAGGTATTCTTGGAATGCATAAGATTCAAGAAAGGCCTATTGTAGAAAATGGGCAGATAGTAGCTCGTCCTATGATGTATATTGCTATGTCTTATGATCATCGTATAGTTGATGGTAAGGAAGCTGTTACATTTTTAGTTCGTATTAAAGAATTGCTTGAGGATCCTGAGAGATTTATATTAAATATTTAAAGATATAGAGGTTGTTCATTAAATTTTTGATAGTTATTGTTTTTTATTGTTGCTTGATATCCCATTAAATTGCAATATTTACGCAATTGATACTGGTTTATTTTTTAGTTGCTTATTGAATTATTTTAAAATTTAATCATATGAAAGCGAGAATGTTGATGATGTATGATCTTGTTGTGATAGGAGCAGGTCCAGCGGGTTATGCTTGTGCGATAAAGGCTGCTCAGCTAAAAAACAAAGTTGCCATAATTGAAAAAGAAAAAACTTATGGTGGAACTTGCTTGAATATTGGTTGCATTCCTTCAAAAGCATTACTTCATTCATCGGAAGTTTATTCGCATGTTTCTAAAGGAATGGATGATATGGGAATAATCATTCCATCTACTAGATTGAATTTAGAAAAGATGATGCTTTATAAAAAATCTGTGGTGCAAGCGAATGTTAAGGGAATAGATTTTCTTTTAAAGAAAAATAAAATTTCTACTTATCATGGGATAGCGAAAATTATTTCTTCAAGTAAAATTTCTGTTTGTAATGAAGGTTTGGAAAAAATTATAGAAGCCAAAAATATTGTCGTTGCGACTGGGTCAAATGCATCTGTTATACCTGGACTATCGATTAATTTAGATGAGGATGATGTAATTGTATCTTCTACAGGTGCTTTATCATTTAGTTCTGTGCCGAAAAATTTATTGGTTATAGGGGCAGGGGTTATTGGTTTGGAATTAGGATCTGTTTGGATGCGCCTTGGTTCTAAAGTCACTGTTATTGAACATTCTGATATTCTGTTAAATGGTGTAGATAAGGAGGTTTCAAAACAGTTTTTAAGTATTATATCTAAACAGGGTATGGATTTAAGGTTTGGATTGAAAGTTATTTCCATTAATAAAATTAAGAATAAGGCGAAAGTTATCTGTGAATCTGTTGCAGATGGTAAACGTGTAGAATTTGAATCTGATGCTGTTTTGGTTGCTACAGGTCGTAAGCCATATACCTCAGGTCTTGGTTTGGGAGATCTAGGAATAAAGGTTGATTCTCGTGGATTCATAGAAATAGGAGATGTTTTTCAGACCTCTGTTCCAAATATTTATGCTATTGGAGATGTCGTTCGTGGTCCGATGTTGGCTCATAAATCTGAGGATGAAGGAATTGCTGTAGCTGAGATTATTTCTGGACAAAGAGGGCATGTTAATTATTCGGTGATTCCTAGTGTAGTTTATACAAATCCTGAAATTGCTTCAGTGGGAAAGACTGAGGAGCAGTTGATATTTGAGAATAAATCTTATAAAGTGGGAAAGTTTCCCTTTAGTGCTAATGGCAGAGCTCGTGCTATAAATTCTATTGATGGTTTTGTCAAAATACTTGCAGATAAGAATACTGATCGAGTAGAAGGAGTGCATATTATTGGTGTTGGAGCTGGAGAACTTATACATGAGGCAGTTGTTTTAATGGAGTTCGGAGGTTCTTCTGAGGATCTTGCTCGTATTTGTCATGCTCATCCAACTATGTCAGAAGCTGTAAGAGAGGCAGCGTTGGCTAACTTTGATAGGCCAATTCACATGTAATTAATTTTGATATTCGTAATACATATGTAAAGATATGCCACGATTATTTTTTTAAAATACGAGTATATTTTGCTATGTTTTATCTTATTAAATAATAATATATAGAAAAGAGTAAATATAATGGAATCTCTTCATATGAAGAGAAATGCTGCCCGACAAGCGATTCAGTATGTTGAGGATGGTATGATTTTAGGAATGGGAACAGGAACAACCTCCAAGGAATTCATGCTTTTGCTTGCTCAAAAGATTATGGATGGCTTGAGTGTTGAGGCTGTTGCAACTTCTGTAGATACAGAGAATTTCTGTAAAAAAAATAATATTCCTTTGTTATCAATTGAAGATGTATCTTGTATTGATCTAAGTATAGATGGCTTCGATGAGGTAGATTTTCGCTTACGTTTTATTAAAGGATATGGTGGGGCTCTATTACGTGAAAAGATAATAGCTAATGCCTCTTCTCGTGTAATATTTATTGGAGATGAGAGCAAAATATCTAATCCTATTGGTCAAGGGATTCTACCAATAGAAATTGATCAATTTGGAATTAAAGCAACAATTTCTGCTCTTAAAAAATTGGCATTTCAGTTTGGATTAAATGAAAAATTTCTTTTGCGTCGCAATGGCTCTGATTTATTCGTTAGTGACGGAGGTAATTATATTATTGATGCTTATTTCGGATTTATCCCTGATCCAGGATTTATTTCTGATGCATTATATGCTATACCTGGAGTTGTTGAACATGGCATGTTTATAGGTATGGCTGAGTGCGCTATAGTTGGAATGTACGATGGTACATGTTCTATATTAAAAGCATAATAAATAAAATATAGGGGGATATATATTACATGTATTTTTGTTGTTTTATTTATTGGATTATTTTTGTTATAGGGTTTATTAGGTTATCTATCATCTGTTATATAAGATGCCTTAATAACGATATAATTTAATATATTTTCTTATTGAATTTAGTGTTTTTTGTTTATATGGATTAGCAGTAACGTATTATTAGAATAATATTCTTTAATCATCTGTTTTTTATGATATAAGTCATATTAGTTAATAATACTTTAGATAGAGTAATAGTATTATTTTTCTCTTAAGATATATTAGAATTAAGAGGTTTTTTATGCCTGGTTACGATTATGATATGCTTGTGATAGGTGCTGGATCTGCTGGCGTTCGCGCTGCACGTTTAGCTGCAAAAATTGGAAAAAAAGTTGCAATTTGTGAAGAATATCGAGTTGGGGGCACTTGTGTAATAAGGGGATGTGTTCCTAAAAAATTGATGTTTTATGCGTCTCAATATTCTGATCATTTTGAGGATGCAAAAGGTTTTGGATGGAGTATTAATCATATCAATTTTGATTGGAATTATTTTATTTCTGCACAAAATAGGGAACTTGCTCGTCTTGAATCTTTTTATGCTCGTCTTTTAGACGACACAGGTGTTTCCTTATTTAAAAGTAAAGCGATTATTAGTTCTCCTCATTCTGTTTATCTTTCAAATATGGATCGTACCGTTACAGCTAACTATATTGTTATCGCGACAGGTGGATTACCAAATCGAATTGATTTTGAAGGTTGTGATCTTTGTATTACTTCAGAGGATATTTTCTCTCTAGAAAGTTTACCTCATTCTATCTTGATTATAGGCGGTGGATATATAGCTATTGAATTCGCATGTATATTGAATTCCTTAGGTTCAAAGGTAACTTTAATTACTCGTAGCAATAGTATTCTTTCCAATTTTGATTCAGATATTACAGATGGATTGACCGATATTATGATATCTAAAGGAATTAGAATCATTAACAATGATACAATTGATAGTGTGATTAGAGAAAGTGGGAAATTAAAAGGAGTTCTTAAATCTGGAGAGATTATATTTGCTGATCAAATTATGCTTGCAATAGGTCGTATTCCTCGCACTATGAATATAGGAATTGAAAAATTGGGAATAGATATGTCAAATGGAGCTATTATTACGGATAATTATTCTCGTACTAATGTTAAGTCAATTTTTGCTCTTGGTGATGTTACTGGTAGAATTCAGTTAACACCTGTGGCTATACATGCCGCTGCTTGTTTTATTGAAACAGAATTTAAAGGCAATCCAACTGTTCCTGATTACGATTTAATCCCTACTGCAATTTTTTCTCATCCAGAGATTGGTTCTGTTGGATTAACAGAGAAAGATGCTGCAAATAAGTTCAACAGGCTGGAAGTATATAAAGTAAAATATTATCCTATGAAATCAGCTCTTTCTAAACGTTCTGAAAGTTCAATAATTAAAATTATTGTAAACGTTGATGATCGTAAAGTTATTGGAGTGCATATACTTGGTAATGAAGCTAGTGAGATTATTCAGGTTTTGGGAATTTGTTTGAAAGCCGGATGTACAAAAGATGATTTTGATCGGTGTATGGCATTACATCCTACTTCATCGGAAGAATTGGTAACAATGTATCACCCAACTTATTTTATAGAAAACGGAATAAGAAAAGATCCTTCTTAAAAATTCACTTGATATCATAATTAAAAAATCGTTTTATACTAAAGTTTAGATTCCGCAAATGATATCATAAAGCTAAACTAAAGTAGAATTGATAAATAACAATGCATACTGATTATATTCTATAATTACCTAAGATATTGAACACTGCTTTTAAAATATTTATATCTTAAATAGTATTAAAATATTTATATCTTAAATAGTATTAAAATATTTATATCTTAAATAGTATATGATATGATCATAATATCAATTACAAATATAAAAAATTATATGACGTTTTTTCCCAAGAGAAAGTTTGAAAATTCCATCATCATTGCAATCTTTCATACCAATATTCATATTTTCATCAGAAATTACTTCGTTATTTATTTTTATAGCATTGCTTCTTATATGTCGACGTGCTTCAGTATTTGAAGATGCAAAACCTGCTCTTACAATAACATTCAAAATCCCTATAGTTTTTTCTAACTCATTTTTTGAAATAGATAATTTAGGCATATTGTGAGAATTTATACCCATATCAAATACTTCTGTAGCTGTAGCTGCAACTTGTTCTGCTGCAGATCTTCCATGTACTATTGCTGTAATCTCTGTTGCTAATATTTTTTTTGCCTCATTTATTTCCTTACCTTTTAATTTTGATATCTTATCAATTTCGGACATTGGTAAGGTTGTAACAATTTTTAAAAAACGTACAACATCATTATCTTCTACATTACGCCAATATTGCCAAAAATCGTATACAGTTGTCATTTTACTATTAAGCCAAATTGCTCCTTTTTCTGTTTTTCCCATTTTTGTACCAGAAGAAGTAGTTAAAAGGGGAGAGGTAAGTGCAAACAACTTTTCCATTTCTAAGCGGGCGCCCAGATCAATACCAGATATAATATTACACCATTGGTCTGATCCTCCTACCTGTAGACGGCAATTATAATTTTTTGCAAGCTCTACGAAGTCATAAGCTTGTAAAATCATGTAATTGAACTCAAGGAAAGATAACGATTGTTCACGTTTCAAGCGTAGCGCCACAGAATCAAATGAAAGCATACGATTAACTGAAATATGACTACCAATATCACGTAATAAATCTATATATTTAATTTCTGACAACCAATCTGAATTATTTACCATTAAAGCATCGGTAGGGCCGTTTCCATATTTTAAAAATCTTGAGAATATGTCTTTAATAGCTAAAGTGTTCTTTTTAATTTCTTCGGAACCCAACATTACTCTGCTATCATTTTTAAAAGATGGATCACCTATCATGCTGGTTGTGCCACCCATTAGAGAAATAGGCCTATGACCTGTCTTTTGCAGCCAATGAAGTATCATTAGCTGAGTTAAATGACCGGCATGTAAAGAAAGGGCTGTTAAGTCATATCCAATATATGCTGTTACTATTGTTTTGCAAAATAGATCATCAAGCTCTTGAGGATTAGATATTTGATAAATTAATCCTCTCTCAGAAAGGGTTCTAAGAAAATCAGATTTAAATTCAGACATAGACAATAATTCCGTTATTATAAATGTTACTTTTATAAAAAATATCATTTCTAGCATTAATAATAAAATAAGGATATAATTTCATATATACTAATGATAGATCTTGCTAAGATTAAATCTATTAATATATTAGCTCATTATATTTGAAAACCAAATACCTATCCCTAAATATTCCTTAAGAGCGATTGCAGTAATATTAAAATTGATAATTGAAGGGATAAAGCTATACTTAACATTAATATAGTCTGCACGAGAGGCTATCGTATTAATCCCTAAATTTTTAAAATACAATTGACTACGCTGTAAATGATATGCAGAAGACACTAGTATTATGTTGGTTTTTGATTTATCACCCATAATTGATTTTATTATAGGAAGAGATAGTTTTGCATTTTGAAATGTATTCAATGATTTTGTTTCAAGTTTAATGTCTTTTTTATCTATTCCTACTTCTAATAATTTTTCACCATATACATCAGCTTCTGATATACCATGTTTTTGTGGATCTCCACCACTGATTATAATTGTACAATTTTTGCGATTTTGTTTGCATAATCTATAAAGTCGGATTGTTTCAAAAATTCTAGAATAAGATTGAGGAGAAGGATCTACCTTAATTATAGGATTTTCTTTGATAGTAGTTGTACCATTGCCAAGTAAAATAATTATGTTCTCTTCTTTTAACTCAGAAAATAATAGATTATCTTTATATTGATATTGTAAGTTGTTGATTAGTAGTGACGGTATAGGGCCGCATCCAATGCAAACAATTAAAAGAGTAACAAAGCTAAAGGGCAACCAACTTATCGTAGTATTTTTCATTAAATAAAAATAATATAAGATAACCAATATTGATAAAATAGGAAATAATATCATTGTTATTCCTATTAATATTTTTTTTATAGTTAGTAGATCATTTGGCATATTTAAATCAAGTTTTTATAAATTAAAACACTTTATTTAATGATTATTTTAGAATTAATATAATATGGAAAATATTTATATATATATTCGTTATACAACTAAATATTTTATATTATTATATGTGCACTAATTGCAAGATATAATCTTATATAGTAAATAAAAAATTTATACTATTGAGTATTTAAATATTTACTATAGTAAAAAATCATCAAAAAAGCTTGAAGTGAGTTTTTTATAAGCAAAAAAACAAATATTTTAATTTTTTTGTTGCAACATTCTCGACCATAGCAATACAAGTGTGTCTAACAATTTTAAAAAACACCTTAACTTAATTTCATGAAAAGCAATAACTTCCTCTGCGCTGACCCTTGTTGATTTGCAATATGCACTGTTAATCTTGTAGGTAATAGCTCAGTTTGACCTGATTCTAATTGAATAGCCTGAATCAATTTCGTAGATCTAACCCAGCAGATCCTTCTGTCGCATAATTTGGCAACGGAAATTTATTTCCTACACGAGGATCAAGAATTTTAATGTCTATTTTTTTCTTCACAACGTTGAAGTATCTCATCGAGTAAACGCTGACCAAGCTCTAATTTATGGCTATGTGGTAAATGTATCTCTTTATCTTCCCAAAATAAATTCAAGGCATTGCTTTCTGAATTAAACCCATGATCAGCTAATGAAACATCATTTGCACAAATGAGATCCAGATTTTTTTGGGTAAGCTTATTACGGGCATATTCTTCTAAATTTTGTATTTCTGCTGCAAATCCAACGACATAAGGACGATTTTTAGTCAATTTACCAACACTTGCCACAATATCAGGATTTTTTACCAATGTCAGAGTAATTTCATCTGCCTGCTTTTTAATTTTTTCTTTTGTAAACTCTTTTGGTCGATAATCAGTAACTGCGGCACATCCAATAAAAATATCTTGTTTGTCAATTATATTATGTACTTGACTATACATTTCCAACGCGCTGACAACATTAATACGTTTAACGCCTGCAGGTGTTGGTAAATTAACTGGACCGGTAATAAGTGTTACATTAGCTCCTCGTTTTGCAGCAGCTTGTCCTATCGCAAAACCCATTTTCCCTGAACTATGATTAGTCACAAAACGAACGGGATCAATTTCTTCTTTTGTTGGTCCCGCAGTAATTGCTAAATGCAGGTTTACCATATCTAGCTTATGCTGAAAACTATTCTTAGCTAATTCAACAATAGCCAACGGCTCTAACATTCGACCAGGGCCAACATCACCACAAGCTTGACTACCTTCATCTGGGCCCCAAACTAAAACATGGAGTTCTTTAAGTATTGCAATATTTTTCTGAGTAATATTAGCGCGATACATTTGCTGATTCATTGCCGGTACGACAGCTATTTTTGCCTTTGAAGCTAAACAGACATTTGTTAATAAATCATTAGCCATACCAACGGATAAACGAGCCAGCAAATCTGCAGTTGCAGGCGCTAAAATAATTAAATCTGCCCATTTAGCTAATTCAATATGACCCATTGCAGCCTCTGCGGCAGGATCCAATAAATCATCTGCAACTGAATAGCCCGAAACAGCCTGTAGCGTCAACGGTGTAATGAAAGATTTGGCGGCATTCGTCATTACCACACGTACAATTGCACCATGGTCACGCAAACGACGAACTAATTCTGGTGTTTTATAAGCAGCGATACCACCACCAATGCCAAGTACGATATGTTTACCTGTAAGTTCTGCCATCATATATATCCAAATTCAAGTGATGAGTCTACTGATATTACCATAAGCTGAAGTTTAGGTGATAGTACCATCAATTTTTATCTATAAAAAAACTTTTTTGCAAAAAGCTACGCAACTAAGCTAGAAAATTTTTGCTTATATTTTGGCATGCTGTAAACTGTCAAAGCTACAAGGAAATAGACAGGAAAAACATATGGACGAAATAAATTATGCACTTCAACCTAGAGAAAAGCTTTTATCTTATGGGGCATCATAATTAATTGATCAAGAGCTTTTGGCCATTTTTATTCGCACATGATTTCTTGGATTTCCGGTTTTAATATTGGCTGAAAACTTATAAAAAGAATTTGGCTCGTTGCACAAACTATTAACTGCTGATTATCAACAATTTTCAGCGCACAAGGGATTAGGACTTTGTAAGTATTAACAATTAAAAGCGATTAGTGAAGTCGATAAACGATTCTTTACACAACAAATTATTAATCAAAGTATTATGAGAAGTCTTGCGTTGTTGAAGCAAAATAAGATCAGGACAGCACGTCAAGTAAACGAAATCGTGCTGTTTGGAACAGCAAATTTATAAGCCAAGGTTCTTTGGTCGATATTTAACCAAAGTGGAATCCCGCCATGGGTAGGTAAGTAGAGATCTTCGAGCTCAGTTTTATTAAAAGAGTTATTAATCTCCTGAGCAAGTTCAGCCCTAAGCTTTTTTGTTCATTAATCGATTTTAGGATAGTTTGGAGGCGCTCGTTTAATTAACGTAAGTAACTAAACGTGTTTCAATTTTACGTAGCTGGTTATAGTAAAACGAGTTAATAAATTGAGTTATTCATTAGATTTTAGACTAAAAGTCCTTTTTTTTTAAATATTTATTCTTCTATTATTTTTGATTCTGAAGGAAGTTTTTCAATAAATTATAAATATCCTGTTTTTCCTTGTACGAATTATTATGGGCTGTCTAATTCTTTATTTGGCTCTGATAGTTTTGTTACTATGTTGTCTACTTTTCTTAGTTATCGTTTTCGTGATGAGGTACAGCATTATAAATAAACCATTTATAATGCTGAGACCAAGGAAGATCATTTGCTTTATCTTGATTTTGGTTAAAAGATTACCAGGTTTTTGAAGCGTTTACGATTCAATACTGGTAAGCATTTGCGTTATCTTATTACTTATGAGGCACATGCCAGTGGTAAGCCTCATGCTCATATGTTAATTCACCTGTTCGTTTCTTAAGAGACGATCGAGCTGGAGCAAGGTACGTCTATAAGTAATTGCTCAAGAAGGAAGCGAAAGGCAGAGTTAGGATCTCTTCTTCCTTTCACTACGGATCGAAGAACCGTGCCCTAGGGCACTCTGGCATCGGCACGAAAGTGACGGAGTCCCCGTGACCACATTTATCATTTATGGGGGAGGGGATTATCATTGACTTCTATCCCCCAGTTGCTTGAACCTAGTTCTTAGATTATTTTCAAGAATTGAAAATTCCTTAGTGGGTAATAGTATCCCTTTGCTTTTTTTGGATCATATAATGACCTTAGATTATGATATTCTTTTTCTATCTTTATTTTGTTTGGAAGAGCCTTTGTAAGTTTTTCTCTGTGTTGTTTGCCTATTTCTAATATTTTTATTTTTTCTTCTAGTGGGCAATTAAGTATTGCACACTTAGTGTTATATTTTTCGTCTATTATATTCATATATTTTTCTGCTACATTTTTTTTAGAGTTTTTAGAGTAGAGTTCTTTTTTTGATTCTTAAATTTTTGATTAATTATGTCTTTAGCTGTTCAAAGTTTTGATTCTTTCCTTTAGATTTAATTTTTTAGCTTATGGTATTCCTCAGCAGATAGATGAGGTTATTAAGCGTTGGTATGACGATTTAACTCGTCAGATACTCGTTGGAAAGGAAGAGACTGCAAGTGGTGTCGTCGTACTATTTCTAGATTGGAGATGTTAGATGTTGTTGTATAATATTTTCAGGATTTTGATCTTGTTACTGCTATGGATAATTATTTATGGGATGAAGTTACCGATAGGTATATTGGAACTTTTGGTGATTTTGCTAAGCGCATTTCTAAAAGACCTGATTAATATTAATCCTATAGGTGTTGATGCTGGTTCTTATGCATATAAGAAGCTTACTGGAAAGGATAAACCATTTAGTTCATCTCAGGTTATTGCTGGCATTGATAATGTTTATAATTATTAAAACGTCGATAGCCAGAAGCCCTATTAGGATAATAGGTCCTAAAATTAGAACGTCCATAACTACGACTACCGTAGTAAGGACGTCTATAAGTGGAAAAACGCCTATTAAAAGGGCGTCTAGACATTCTATATGCCATTAAACAGTCTCCTTTAATTTACGGGAACAAAAAACAAATGCCTTAATCATAAGATCAGGGCGATAGCCCTTCCTACGAAGACGACGAACAAGCTCAGAATGCAAATAAATACGAGGACTAAGCTTACTAATAAAACCGGCTTGATTAAAAAAAGCACGGCGAACAAACTTATAATACTCACGCCTAATACGCTCTTCACGCTTATGTTCATCTAAAACCTCAGAAGGCCAATGAACACCGTCTGCAAAACGGTGTAAGTCACCTTGAGCAAGCTCAATATCATAATCCTCCAAAGCAGCACGTTGAAGCCTATTCAAACGTGCCATAACTAACGAGGATCCTCAAAATGATTAACCTCAAAATGCTTGACCAACTGTTCTTCAACATCCTCTAAAGCATATTGAAGATAACTATGTGCATTATGAAGAAAAGCAAGCGGGTTATCAGAGCCACTACCTGGAGGTGGTGAAAGAACATTCTTAGTAACATAACCAACTAAATCCTCAAGATAATGACGACACTCACTCATATCAGGTTGTGGAGCTAAAAACTCAGGCTCAGGTTCAGCCTCAGACTCAACTTCTGTTTCGTCTTCAGCTTCATCATCACTCTCTAACTCACCAGGCAATGCCTGAAAACCATCTTCAATATCATCCTTCGCCATCTAACAATCTCCTCTAAAATATGAAAACTACGGGTCCTTACTGTTAGTTATAAATTTATAACGAACAGCAGGATCCCTATACTCCTCCTTAATAACGCTTGCGCTCGCGTTATCAGGAGAAGAACTCTCTTTAGACTTAACGTCAGTAATTAAATAAACTCGGGAAGAACGAAAATGATCACAGACACGATCAAAAACTTGACTAAATGTATGTCTGTTTCTTATCTCGTTATAAACGATATAGACAACAGAACATAAGTGAAAAAAGATCTCATAATTCGACATAATAAAAAGCCCTTTCATTACCATTTTATTACACGATCAAATAGAATCATTATGCCATTCACGATTAACATGAATGTCGCATAATAAATATTATGGAACTTTAATTATAACAATAGGTGTAAATTGGTACAAATAATATATTTTTATATTAACAGCGTTTAATTATTTTTTTATTAAATAATTTATAATTTATAACTTCAGTTATTGCACTTTATTTTTAGCTTAATACAATGGATAAAAATTAATAATGCACATATATCTTTTTGATGGTCTTTTTACTACTGAGGAAATTATGATTGATAACATTCAAAATAATACACAAGAACAATTGCGTAGTTTTATTGAGCGTATTGAACGTCTTGAGCAAGAAAAGAAAGTATTATCTGAAAACATAAAAGAAGTATATAGCGAAGCTAAAGCAACAGGCTTTGATATAAAAGCTTTAAGGAAAATTATTTCATTGAGGAAAAAAGACGAGCAAGAATGGATTGAAGAAGAACAAATTTTAGATGTTTACTTGCGTGCTCTTGGCATGATCAAAGAAGAGTAATTTAACTTATTATTTAGTGCTGTTTTATTCCATATAAAATTATCATAATAACTTACACTTAAGTAATAAAAAACATTTTACCACAAGTTTGGTTATGAAATTCTAGTTATTATTTATTATAATTTTTTATCCTTTGATTAAAATCGAAAATATATTTAAAAATGATTCAATATGTAATTGTAAATTTTTATAGACATATTGAGATAAATATATTATAATTATTACTTGGATGCTTGTTTTGTGTTTGGATATCTTCGTAAAAGTATTGGGATAATTCGATGATATCGCAAACTGGCGAACTGATGCCTATGGGTTTATATAATGCCAAAGATAAACTTATTTCTGAAATTTCAAAGCGACGTTCCGTATTAATCGAAGATGATTACTACAAAAAAAGAATTAAAGAAATATCAACAATTGATGAATTCCTCCAAGATAATAGGCTATTGCGATACGCTCTAAAAGCTTACGGTTTATCAGATTTATTTAATAAAAAATCAATGATACGTCAGATTTTAAAAAGCAATTCTGAAGATATTAAAAGTTTTGTTAATAGTAGTAATAATATTAATAGTAGTAAATTTAGAAAATTTGCACAATCTTTTAGTTTTTCATTATCTGATCCCCCAAAGGTTATCCAGGGTAATATACAACAAGAAAGATTAATATCAAAATATAAAAATTCTTATCAATTAAATGAAGAAAGCGCTTATGAAAAAAGTGAATATTTTCGTAAAAACGCCTCTAAAATCAATTCTGTAGATAAATTGATCGCTGATAAAAAAATTCTAGATTACGTGTTAAATGCATTTGATATAAATACAAATCATATATCTATTCCTTTTTTAAGAAGAAATCTAACTCACTATAACAATAATATAGAAAATCTTCTCATAAAATATGGTAAAAAACATATGCGCCAAATGGCGGAGTATTTTAATTTTAAATCAGATGGTTATTTTGATAATAAAAATAGTGCTTTAACAGAAAATAAGATAGAGAATATCATTAATAAATATCTTGACCGTAAAACATATTTTGTTCCAGAAAAAAACATTGCCAATGATCGTTTTTATTACGAATCAAATATTAATTCTATTTCATCAATTGAAAAGTTGGTAGAAGATCCAATACTTTTTAAAATCATTAAAATATCTTTGTCGATAGATTTAAAAACTAGCTCTAAATATTTTTTAAAACTTGTAAATTCAGGTAGTCTTAATATAAAAGAATTTTTCCAAATCCATGATCCTAATAAAATTGGAAATAGAATTCAAACAACTGAACAGACTAAAAAGATTCTAAAATTATACAATGACAATTGTCATAAGTTGCGTAATGACTATATTAGTTCTTCTATAGAAAATTATATAAAAACATTGCCAACTTTTGGTTCTGTAGATGATTTTTTAAACTCAAGCCCTAAATTATCTATCAATAATAATAAGATAACCCCTCTGGAAGTTGCTTTAAGAGCATATGATATAGATAAAGATACATATAAATATGTCTTGCGTGATGTCCTTACTAGTGATCCTAATGATCCTAATAGTTATATAAACAAGCATAAAGACAAGAGGTTTATAAATCTTAATCTTGATTTTAATTTTGATAAGAATGGTAATCCTAAAAAAATGCCAATGGCCCATTTGCCATTAACTAAGAAGGATTATATCGCAGGTTATGTTAAGAATAAAAATAATGATTATATCAATAATGATAAAGTTATTTTTTCTAAAAAAGGACAAATTAAGATAGGGGAAAATATACGTTCAAATGTAGATTATTATATTAATAATATTGATAAAATTGATTCTTTTGAAAATCTTATAGCAGATAAAGATCTTATGCATATTATACTAGATTCTAAAGGAATTGATTCAAAAAAAGTATCAAAATCATTTTTAGAACGTATTTTTAAATCTGATTTAGCAGATCCAAAAAGCTTTGTTAACCAATATAAGGATAAAAGATATAAGGAAATAATGCTTTCATTTGAATTTAATTCAATAAACAAAAAAATATATAAAAATAATGGAAAAATACAGAACTATTTTCATATAAACAAGACCATAGAATCTTATAAAAATCAAATTCTTGAAGACGAAGTAAAAGATAAAAATCCAGATATGGAATTAGCTCTTTATTTTAGTAGGATTATACCAACTATAAATAGTACATATGAAATTTTATCTGATAAAAATATTTTTAATGTAGTTTCAAAAGTTTGTAACTTACCAGTACACTTTTCATCTTTAAATCAGAAAAAGCAAATTGATATATTGACAAAAAAAATTAACATAAAAGATTTTCAAGACCCTAAAAAAGTACAACAATTTTTATATAGATTTTTTTATACAGATAATGTAAAAAGAACTGATCAATCAGTCTTACTATTATCTCAAAGTGATCAATATGACTTATATAATGAAAAATTACCTGAAGTATCAACACTTTCATTAAGTGGCACTAAGTTATCTTTGTTGGATTTATTCAACAAATCTTCTGCCCAAATTAATTATTTTAAAGGTTTTTTTTCTCGTTAAGAATTAAAATATTTCTATTGCCTTATTATAAATTATATGACGGAAGGACTGATATTAGTTTTAGTCATAACCGTCTCATTGGGATTTAAAAAAAACCAAAGTCGCTTTCCTATTTTTGAAAAATATTTTTAAACATCTGATTAGATTCAGTAGACAATATACCTAGATATTTTTTAATAACCACTTATTTTTATAACCACTTATGATGAGCACCTTTCCCCTTCTCTGTATTTTCCTACGTTTGGTTTAGAGAAAGTTAGAAAGGCAATTATAGCAAATACTGAGCTACTCCATATGAAATTATGGTGATGTATGGATGTTTAAAGCGGATATGTGATTTAGATATATACAAGAGACTTTAATGCAAAGAAAATTGCATATAAAGATGCTAAAGGAATAACATATTATATGTAAAATACGTAAAAAGATAATACTATAGCTTTATAAGTTATTTATTTTTAATATTTAATCTTACTTTTATATAAGTCATTTATAATGGCGGAAGGAGTGGGATTCGAACCCACGGACAGTTTCCCATCTCTGGTTTTCAAGACCAGTGCCTTAAACCGCTCGGCCATCCTTCCAAATATAAATTGAGCACCTTATAAATAAGGACTTATTATAGTATTATTAAATTAATATGCAAGAATAAGATGATCATATTGATCATTACTCATGGAAAATATAATTTTAAATTTTTTATAAAATTATATCGTGTATCATATGAAATATTTTTGCAACAAGATAACAAGATCATTATTTGATCAAACAAATTGATACTAACACATAAATTTTTAAATTATATCATATATAGAAGATATCCTATGCCAATCCTCATTGAATTGATGATTAAACCAGGTAATTTGTCTCTTAGCATATTGATTTGTAGCTATTATTCCTTTTTCTAATCATCTTCTTTGCCGTCAAAAAGAATACGACAAAAAATTTGAAAGCTAGGAGCAGAACGAGACACTTTTGCAACTTATCCAAAACTATCTACAGCAAATAAACTAATCCCTTTAGCATAAGCAGTAGCGATATCCGCTTCTTTCTTGATCTTATTACCATGAGAAATACAATTTGCTTTAATAGCTACTCTAGCACCTTTTCAATTTTTCTTATTGCAGAGCAATCAAAACAAGATCCCATTGCTCCTAATAATTCTAGAATAGCAGAATTAGGATTAGCTTTTACGCATAATAAATGTCTATTACTGACATAAATTGCTGAAACAGTCTCATATTTTTACAAGCGACATCAAGATCAATGATAAGAAATGGAGATGTTTTTCTTCCATTTTTAATAAAATCAATAATACGTGCGTAATCATTAATAATTTAAAAAATATAACACTTTATCTCTATTGAACTTTATAAAAATATTAATTTTAGGATATTTATCTTTTTAAAGGCAAATATCTTAAAATATAATCAAAGCGGATCATGCGATCATCGCCGACTTTTTGCTATAAAATTTATATTAATCGTAAGTTTTATTAAAATAATGGTAATTCGTAGCATAATAATACTTTAAATATAACCATCATCAACCTATTAGTTTTTAATAGATACTTAATCAAAAATTATATTAATTTTAGGCATCTGCTAGCTATAAGCAAATCTTCTTTAATGTTTATGAAATCACATAAACATTATTTATACCATCTCATGGAATCAATCCTTAAAAAGGACGGTTTGATATTCCCAATAATACTTAGTATTATTGGGAATATCAATTAAATCAATATTTGTTAAAATAAAAAGATTTTACCAATCGATTTTGCTATCTTTTTTTCTGATTTGAAGCATGCATATCAAGCTAATTAATGCACAGGTAGTAAGATAAAAACCCGCTGCAATGTTTGTTCCGGATTTTTTTATAAGCCAAGTACATATTGCCGGAGATATGCCACCTAATATTCCCGCAGATATATTATGAGCTAAACTTAATCCAATACATCTAACTTTAGTTGGAAATAATTCACATACAATAGAATTATATATTCCAAAAGATGCACCTAAAGGTATACTTAGTAATAAATAGGAGAAAACCACAACATATTGAATTTCAGACGATAATAGAGAAAGTATTGGGAGAGAGATAAAAGAAAAGAATAATAATACTGGAACCATAATATTCTTTCTTCCAATTCTATCAGATAGTATTGCGAAAATCACCGCAGATGATGCGAATACAATTTCTACAACAATCCTTATCACATTCCTAATGTCGATGCCCGAAACAATAAGCTCCTTTAAAGACATGTTATAAAACATCAATACCGAATAAACAATCGCATTTTGTGCCATGCCTAATCCTATTCCTATCATAAATACTTTTTTATAATCACTGATTAATTCTAAAAATGGAGTGAGAGATAAGTTATTATTTTTATCTTGCAATTTATAAGCTACAGTTTCTTCCGTCATATATCTTGTTGAAAATCCTATTATACCCATAATAAAGCAGAAGTAATAAGTCAATCGCCATCCCCAAATATTATAATTATCACCCGTTAATTTTTGACAGATATATATCACTATAACACAAAGAATAGAACCAAGAGCACCACTAAACGCCTTCATACTACCTAAAAAACCTAGATTTTTCTTGTCTATTGAATGTTCCATTAAAAAAATTTAGTTTACGCCTGACTCTCCACCAACAGCTATTCCTTGTAATATTCTACAAATAAATAGCAGTAAGGTAGAAATAAAACCGATATCTTTAAAGCTTGGTATAAAACCAATTGCAGTTGATGATATCGAAACAATAATTACGGAGATAAGCAAAATGTTCTTCCTGCCACATCTATCTCCCATATAACCGAAAATTAATGCCCCAAGCGGTCTAACAACAAAGCCAATCGCAAAAGCACCAAGAAACCTGGTTGTACTTACATAAGGATCTGCTGAAGGAAAGAAAACATCTTTAGATATGCATCCCAACAATCCCCACAGAGTTAGATCATACCATACAATCATGTTGCAAATTACACCTGACAATACTATCTTTTGGATACTATTCATAATTCTAGACCTGACATGATAATAAATGTAAAATGATAATTAATATAATGCTATTTAATTTAGTTTATATTTAATTGCAAATCAATAGAATTTACATTTTTTAGTTTGTCAGATTTCATTAATTAGGAAATCTTCACATCAAAAAACATAAAAATTAAAATCATATTTTTATTGAACAAATTTGGTATGCTTTTGATTTACTGATTTGGCAATTTCAAAGAACGCATTTCTAATACCATTAATACCATTGGCAAAATATAAACGCCCTTTAGAAGAGCATTCATTTAACAATCTATTACTACTATAATTTTTAGAACTAATATATATCACAAAAAGTTCTATTCCATCTGCTTTTGCTTTTTTACAAATATTGATAGCATCTTCGGATCTTCCAAAATTATCCTCACCATCTGTTGTGTATACGATAATATTTTTATGTCTATTAGCATCGCTAAATTTAATCTCATTTATCATCTCATATCCTTTTTTCATAGCAGGATAAGTATTAGTAGACCCATTAGTAGAAGGCACAAGACTATTTATACCCTTTTTGAGATTTTCGACATCCCATGACATAAGAAATATATCTTTAATCTTTTCATCAAATGATATCCCCCCTGTAATCAAGTGATGGGAATCGTAATAATCACTCACTATATCTAGAAATTGAATAATGGACTGCTTCACAACTTTTAGTTTTGATAAATGGCTGCAAAAAAACCAGCTTCCATCAGCACATTCACCCATTGATCCAGAAACATCTATAATGAATAAAGCACTAAGACTATTCACAACATCTAAATGCAATATAATGGAAGCATGGCTCATTACTTCAATAAATTCATGATTTGCTCCTAAAAATATATTGATAGCACTTTTAGGCATTTTATAATGGACAGTAATTGAAATGTAGTGATCCGTATTATAACTATTCACTAAAATATCTGCATACTTTGCAATATCATACGCATCTTTATTGGTAAAATAATTTTTTAGCTCAACTTCAAGATTATGTCTTGCAATAAGTATGATTTCATCATGTGCAATAACTCTATGTAAAAAAACCATATGTGAATATGTACTTAGAAGGGACTGATCTATAATTTGACTTAATTCTCCTTTTGTATAATTGGCACGTGTAATATCAATTACAAATCCAGATAAAATAATTATTAGAGGTAAAATAATAGCAGTGATCAGAGCAAAGTTACCCAATCTATGCCGTATGAATTTTCTATTATACATATAAATAATATTTCCAAATTATAATATAAAATATTGTTAAATAATAACTGATTATTTATTTTATGTTACATTATAGTATAGACAAGTATTATAATTATAAAGATATTGAAATAAAAAATAAGAAGTCAGAAAAAGGAAATTGCAGCAAATGCTGAGACTAGTCCACATGAAGTTATAGCGATATATGGATGATTAAAAACAGATATGGCTGAACTATATATAAAAGACTTTAATACAAAGAAACTTGCATATAAAAGATGCTAAAAGAATAGCATCTTTTATGTAAAATACGCAAAAAAGTAAGACTACACGCTTTATGAAATATTTATTATTCACATTTAGCATTACTTTTGTATAAATCATTGATTTTACTTGATAATGGCGGAAGGAGTGGGATTCGAACCCACGGACAGTTTCCCATCCCTGGTTTTCAAGACCAGTGCCTTAAACCTCTCGGCCATCCTTCCAAAGCATAAATTGACTACCTTATAAATAAGGAATTATTATAGTATTATTAAATTAATATACAAGCATAAGGTATCATAACTAATAGAAAATATAATTTGCTAAAAAATTTAAAAATTATATTTTCTATTAGTTGAAATATGTTTGCAATAATATCATTATATGATCAAACAAATTGATATTAATACACAACTTTTTAAATTATATCATATACGCAAGATATCCTATGCCAATCATCATTTAATTGATGATTAAACCAAGTAATTTGTCTTTTAGCATATTGATTTGTAGCTATGATTCCTTTTTCTAATGTGTCTTCATAGCTTATTTCTCCTCTTAAAAGAGAAATAATATGTCTAACGCCTATTACTTTTATTATTGGTAAATCAGGATCTAGATTCATTGCCATCAAATTTTTTACTTCATCTATAGCTCCTGTATCTAACATTTGTTTAAAGCGTTTACTTATTCTTTTTTTTAATTCACATCTTTTAGGAAGAATTATAATTTTATATGTATGTTTAACCGGTATTACAGGATTTGAAGATTCTTTCCAAAATTCTGTTATAGATTTACCTGAAAACATAAAAATTTCAAGAGCACGCGCAATTCTATGACCATCTGAATTGTTTATTTTTTTTGAAGCAATTGGATCAATTCTAGACAATTCATCATGCATAATATGTGAACCGTATTTTTTCAACTTTTCGCGAATATCATTTCTAATGTTAATAGGGATATTTGGCATCGTAGAAAAATTTCCAATTAATGCACGGAAATAAAGACCTGTTCCCCCTACTATTATTGGTAAACAACCTTTTTCCTGCACTTCTGCAATTTTTTTAATAACACTACGTAACCATTTTCCAGTAGAATAAGTATCTCTAACAGAAACATGCCCATAAAGGTAATGATTAATATCTTGTATATCTTTATCTGAAGGTCGAGAAGTAAGAATTTTGATAGTATCATATACTTGCATACTATCAGCATTAATAATTTCACCGTTGAATTTACGTGCTAAATCCAAAGAAAGAAATGACTTACCACTTGCCGTTGGTCCAGTTATAAATATAGCTTTAGTATTTTTCGAAAGGAACATCATAATGGCTCTTTTTGCCATAATTATCACTCATAAATCAAATCCTATGCTTTATTAATTATATGTAAGAATGTATAATGAAATATTTTATTAATAATATTACCTACAACAATATGACTAATCTCATATTATTTTAATAGAAAATATATTTATTAAAATTATTTTAATAGAAAATATATTTATTAAAAATGATCTATAATAGATAATTTTTAGTATACTATCAATAATACTATAAAACTATATACATTAAACTATTAAATACTATGAAGGAAAGATTTTAATGTATTATTAATAAATAATGTATTAACTTAATTAACGCAGAAATAGTATTACGTTATCATAAAAATTATTTCATTTAAATCCTATTTTATCACAATATGCATATCTATCTATATCTACATACTCGTTTAATTTATAACGGATAAAAACATATATGATATATAGCTAAAAATAATTTTTATAAACGCTTTATATTTTATGAACTAAGAACTCTATTTTTTTAATTTATCTTGATAAGCATAAAAGTACTTGAAAAAATCAGAATCAGGAGAAAGGATTAATAACGTATTCGAAGAACTTAGAGAATCTTTATACGCTTTCATAGAACGATAGAATTCGAAAAATTCAGGATTTTTCTTAAAAGCATTAGATAATATACGTTCTCTTTCAGCTTCACCTTGTCCATAATTAATCTCTGAATAACGACGTGCTTCAGATAAAATATTATTTGCATCGCGATCAGCAATAGATATACGCTTTTGTGCTTCTTCTCTTCCTCTTGCACGAATAGACTCAGCCTCTGCAAGGCGTTCTGATTTCATACGATCATATGTTTGTTGAGAAACCTCTTTTGTAAGATTATTGCGTAATATTCGAACATCTTCTACTTTAATCCCTAAATTTTCCGAATCTATGCGTAAATCGTCGTTTATTTCAGCGACCATAGATGAACGTTGTTTTGATAAAGCCTCTTCAAAATGACGTAAACCATAAACACGTCGTAGAGAAGCATCAAGACGGGTGATCAATCTAGATTCAGCTACGATACGATCACAATACACCGTTCTACAAAATAAAATAGGATCAATTATACGATAATTCATCATAACATCGACTTCATAAAACTTTCCATCAGATACCTGAACCCTCATATTATCAATATTAACGCGCATTATCTGTTTTTGAATATATTTAACACGATCAAAATTCATGAATGAAAATGGCGCCTTAAAGTATATACCAGGCTTTGTGTAAACAGAATTAATTTTACCAAACCGAGTTACAACTACTTGTTCACGTTCATCAACAATCAATAATGAAAAAAATAACAATCCTAATATACAAGATATAATTGATAAAAAGATGACAAGAAACCTATTCTGCGGCATCACTTATTTCCATCCATTGGTTGTTTATTAGTATAAGAAAACATATCATTAATAGGTAAATGAGGCAAAACAGCTTGTTTCTTATCAATTATAACCTTCTTTGCTTCCTTTAAAATATGCTCGATAGTTTCTAAATATATTCTCTTTCTAAGCAAATCAGGATAATTTAAATACTTATCGTAAATAGATAAAAATCTATCAGCTTCTCCTTCTGCTGCTTGAGTAACACGCACTTTATATGCAATAGACGATTCACGAATATGTGAGGCTTCACCTCTTGCTTTACCAAGTATTTGATTTTTATATTTATTAGCTTCTTCAACAAAACGATTTTCATCTTGTTCTGCGCGTTGTACTTCATCGAAAGCATCAGCTACTTCACGAGGAGGTGAAACGTCTTCAATAGAAACAGTATTGATTAATATACCGGATCTATAATAATCCATAGCTTTTTGTATTATTGATTTAACATTTAATGATATTTTATGACGATTGCTACGAAATATATCTGAAGCGAGACTTTTACCTACCTCTTCTCGTATCGCACTTTCTGATACCTGTTTTAATATGATTTCAGGATTTTCTAAACTAAATAGATACGATTTAGGATCATTAACTGAATATAAAACAGAAAAATGTACGCTTACAATATTTTGATCTCCGGTCAAAATTAAATCACCGCTTGAAAATCGATTAGATGATTTTCCTCCTATACGGATCTGTTGTTCTGAGACTTTAACAATTTCAACTGTATCTATTGGCCAAAACATAAAATGCAAACCAGGGAGAAAAATTTCATCTTTTGCTTTGCCAAATCGTAGTTCAACGGCCCGCTCATATGGTTGGACTAGATAGAAAGATTGAGATAAAAAAAGAGCCCCAATCAATAAGACAAAAAAAACACCATAATAAGATATAGGATAAATAAAATCAAACTTCCTATTCATAAAAAATATACCACTTTAATTAAAAATCATGTGTAAGTAATTATCCGATTATAAAAAACACATATAATAATTAACTTGCAACAATATTTTTAAAGTTATGAGCAAAATACTATCATCAATTCAATTAATCATGTTAAATAAAAGTCATATATAAAACCGAATGCGAATATAAATATATGAATTGACTATGTCAACTTAAATTGTTTATTAAAAGACTGAAATCTAATCATAACAAAATACGACGTTTATAGGTTAAAAATCTAGTAGCATGAGAATCTCCATTTCCTGCTGGATGTAAAATTTCATCTTTTTGCTTTTGCCAAATACATGGATCAATAAAAGGGAAAAAGACGTTCCCTTCAACTTCAGCCTCAACATGCGTAATTAAAAGCATATCAACTAAATCTAAAGTCTGTGCATAAACCTCTCCTCCACCTATTATAAATATTTTTTTATTTTCTGCTTTTGAGGCAATATCAAAAGCATTTTGTATAGAATCAGCAACCTCTATACCCTGCTGTATTAAAATCGATTTATGGATTATACTACGCGTTATTACTATGTTTAATCTATTAGGCAGAGTTCTTCCTATAGATCTAAACGTCTTATAGCCCATAATTATATAATTTCCCAAAGTAATGTATTTAAATCGCTTTAAATCAGAAGAAATTTTCCAAGGCATTTTCCCATTAGATCCAATAACATTGTTTCTAGAAACAGCAGCAATAATGATAGTTTCAGGTAATGTATTCATACAGATATTTTCGCAATAATGGCTTCATAAGGATCATAATCTTCTAAAATAAAATCATTGTATTGGAATGAAGATAATTCTACAACATTAGGGTTAATCTTCATTTTTGGCAAAGATCTAGGAGATCTAGAAAGTTGAACATATGCTTGTTCAAAATGATTATTGTATAAGTGAACATCTCCAAGAGTATGAATAAATTCTCCATACTGAAATCCTATTATACTAGCTAACATCATTGTCAATAAAGCATATGATGCAATATTAAAAGGTATACCTAATAAAATATCTCCTGAGCGTTGATATAGATGGCACGATAATCTGCCATTATCAACATAAAACTGAAATAGGCAGTGACATGGTGGTAGTGCCATTTTATCTATCAATGCAACATTCCATGCAGATACTATATGACGACGTGAATAAGGATCAGTACGTAGACTATTAACAACAGAATCAATTTGATCAATCGTATTGCCACAATAATCAGGCCAAGAACGCCATTGAACTCCATATATAGGACCAAGTTCCCCATTTTCATCAGCCCATTCATTCCATATCTTTACTCCATGTTTTTTTAGATAATCAATGTTGCTATCCCCCCTTAAAAACCACAGAAGCTCATATATGATAGATTTCAGATGCATTTTCTTTGTAGTTAGTAAAGGGAAGCCTTTTGATAAATCAAAACGCATTTGATACCCAAATATACCACGTGTGCCAACACCTGTACGGTCATGTCTATCTGAACCAGATTTCATTATGTGTTGCAGTAGATCAAGATATTGATGCATTTTTTTTCAACCTTACATGTATAAATAATAATATTATTATTTATTCTTTATTACTCTCTTCCAATATAAGCAAAACATATATATAATATCGTTGTCATATATATAATATAAGTGACTATGGCGATAAATGGTCTGCGTAATAAGCTTGTTGGACCCGGGGGCGGTACCCGGCGCCTCCACCATTCTTGATGAGAATGAAAATAAAATATTTTTCTCAATACTAAGGGGGCGAAATAGGATAGACAAGAGTGTAAAGGTTGAAAGTTCGCTCGGCATTGTACCACCGTTATAGGTCTAAAAATATAGTTGCAAATGACAACTTACCTGGGTTAAGGGTTGCTGCTTAAGCAGTATACTTTTCTCAACTTAAGTCCTAATGGGTGGTACCGTTAGGCGAGGTTAGGAGGCACCTGGCAACAGAAAGCCTCCTCTATATGAAAATATGGTAATAAGATTTGATTATTTATTAATGTTTTTATGTTACTCAATGGCGGCTTATGCAAAAACCAATTACACCGTTTTATCTAAAGTCGTCTAATTATTAGTTTTTGATATTGAATAGGCAGATTGATTATATGAGCGACGACCACATCCGTTATGATATTTTAACCAAAGAAGCGCTTAGAGGTCTTGTTAAAACAGTACTTTCAGAGACTGCTTCTATAGGACATCTTCCAGGAGATCATCATTTCTATATAACTTTTTCGACAAATGTACGTGGTGTACGTATTTCGCAAAATCTTAGAAAAAGTTACCCTGAACAAATGACAATCGTAATACAAAATCAATTTTGGGATCTTGTAGTATCTGAGAATCAATTTGAAATAGGGCTTTCTTTTTCTAATATACCAGAACTATTGGTTATTCCTTTTAATGCTATCAAAGGTTTTTACGATCCTTCAGTAAATTTTGAATTAGAATTTGATGTACTGGCTGAAAATATAGATGATACAGAAAAAACTGAACCAGTATTAGAATTAGCAGATAATTTAAAAAAAGAAAAACCACTAAAAAAACAACATAGTAATAAAAAAAGCAAGGATACATTAGCTTCAGTTGTTTCTTTGGATAATTTCAGGAAAAAATAGGAATTTCTGTAAAATATTTTTATCCTTATGTAAGTAATTTTTTATAATACTAATATAAGTAATCTTATAATATTATTGATAATAAATATTCTTTAATACCTTTTTTTCTCATACTAAAAAAACAGTATGTGAGATGACAGAGTAAATTATAATTATCAGCAGAAAATACGTTTACGTTTTATATAACAAATATATCAAAAGAAAAATTTTTTCTTGCAATTAATTCTTTTAAGTTATTTTCTATTAGCTTAAACTTTCAGAAAAATCTCAAATTAGATTTTTCCCGGTTTTATTTTTGATATAACAATCCCCCTACCCTTACTCTCACATCAAAACCTACATGATTATAACCAATTATCAATATTTTGTGGATTAAGAATACAATTTTATAATGAACCATTTAAACTGTTTAATTATATATTATTAGCGGATAAAGCAATAAACATCCTATAATTTGCTTTTATTTTTTATATTATGATGCATAAATAATTATCGAAATTTATAAAACTTATTTATTTTTATCATGTTTGATCGCTTTATTTTTATATATTAAAATTGTAAATACTAACCAATTTATAAAAAGATAAGAATAAAAAAGAAAGTATATAAAAATATAATTAAAGAAAGTATATAAAAATATAATTATTGGCAACGTAAACAATTTTACTTATTTCTAGACAATTTTAGAAGATCATATAAAAACTGTATTTTGTATATTTAAAAAAGTCTGCTGATGTATGTAGGCTAGATAGCTATCTATTTTTTTTGATTTTCATCATTGTATTTCTTGAGCAGGATTTTAATAATTTTTAATTATTAAAATATCTCTTATAATTTCGATTATAAGACATCTATTGAAAATCTAAAAAGACAATATCTGATATTACACAAAAAAAATATGATATTGGCAACGAAAAATACTTTATATCTCAAGCCTCTTTATGCAGAAATAAATCACTACAGGAAAGATTATATTTTTATATAAATAGACAGAGCAAAGATCAATAATATTGCTATAAGAATAAATCTAATTGGAATATGAAAGTCAATAATTTCTGCCTTTATTTTTTAGTTTCTTTATTTGATTAAATATGTCAATGATATTGGAAATACCTTTTCTAGAGAATATACGAGATATCACGCGCAAAGAAGAAGCTTTTGATCTGTATATGAATACTATACATATCTATATTGTTTAAATACATAGGTTTTTAACTTCTTGCTTATTTATAAGTATTAATGCTTATATGTAATTTTAATCCAATGATTCTATCATAATATTAAATGCTTTTTCAATAATCTTATGAGTTGATGTTGATTGATTAGCTTCAACAGCCAAAATATGACGACAAAGACGTGCATTAGGAAATCCTTGAAATAGACCTATCATATGGCGAGTAATATGTCCTAATTTTCCTCCTGCAGATATGTATCGCTCAGCATAAACACTCATATTATTGCTAACATTTCTCCAAAACTCCTTATCAACTATTATAGGAGAAGATGAAGATTTTCCTGTTAAAGGATTACTAAAATATTCGTCTACAGAAGTTAGAATACGACTATTTTGATAGGAAACACGACCCAACATAACCCCATCTACCTTAGGCAATATATCTATTGCCTGCTGTATGTTATCAATTCCACCATTAATTCCAATAAAAAGATCTGGGTTCTCTTTTTTGATAGCATAAACAAGTTCATAATCAAGATCTGGAATATGACGATTTTCGCTGGTTGATAGTCCGTTAAGAAGAGCCTTGCGCGCATGGATCCATACGGCATTCACACCAGATTTTTTAATTGATCGTATTAAGTTTCTTATAGCGATTGCAGGAATTTGATCATCAACTCCTATACGACATTTAACAGTTACAGGAATAGAAACAGCATACTTCATTTCTGCTATACATTCTCCAACATAATCTGGTTCTAACATCATACATGCGCCGAAAGATCCTGATTTTACTCTAGGCGATGGACAACCAATATTAAAATTAATTTCATTATATCCAAAATCTTCGGCAATACTTGCAGCTTTAACTAATTTAGAAATATCCATACCACCAATTTGTATAGCCAAAGGCTTTTCTTCATGGCTAAAACTTAATAAATTCTGTTTATCCCCATGAATAATAGCATTATCAACAATCATTTCTGTATATAGAAGAGCATTTTTCGTTAATAATCTGGCTAAAAAACGATAATGACGATCAGTCCAATCAACCATAGGTGCAACAGCAAAAACCTTTTGCAACAAACAAGAAGAATCATTTTTATCAGATGATTTTTCTTTTAGTGTATATGCAAACATTATTCTTATCCTTTAGCCTTTTATTAAAAAATAATACAAATAATTAACATCCATTTCATAATTATTACGATACAAGGGATAATTTTAACATAAATTTTGACAAATAATGTACTATTATTTGCATAAATATGATAATTAAATTTATGCTGAGTTTAATCATATATTGTAATACCGAATATATATTTGAATATCATTTTTGGCAAATATCTCATATAATATTGTTTTTAATTATTAACTCATATAGGATTGTTTTTAATTATTAAAAAGTAAGATTTAATATGATTATATATTTTTTAAATCTATCATCTAAATAGGAGATAGAATGTCTTATTTTGTTAATTTCCTAGATTTCTTCCATAGTCAAATATTAGTTAAACCAGCATTTATGTTTGGAATAATGATTATTATAGGTAATATCTTGCTCTCCAAAAATATTACTTCAATAATTTCTTCTACCATTCAAAATGTTATTGGTTTTTTTATAATAAGAGCTGGAGCTAATATTATAGTAAGTAATTCTACTAATATTATTTCCCAAATTTCTCAGGTTTATAAAATAGATGGATCAATTATTGATCCATATATAACAATGATAGATTGTATCAATGCTTTGGGAGATAAATATGGGCTTGTTGGATATACTGTTCTGATAGCCTTCATAATAAATATTATCATGGTTTTATTTCGTAGAATGACCGGTATATGTACCATAGTATTAAACGGAGATGTAATGTTTAAACAAGCTGGTCTTATGGTTGTTTTTTTTCATTTTTCTCTACAAATGAACGATTGGCAAACTATAGCATATTCATCGTGTTTGATGACATTATATTGGAGTATTACATCGAATATGTTGTATAAACCAACACAAGAAATTACAAAAAATGCTGGTTTTTCAATTGGACATCAACAACAGTTTTCCTCTTGGCTTGCTTATAAAATAGCACCATATTTAGGAGACAAATCAGAAAATATTAATGATATTGAACTTCCTAAATGGCTTAATTTATTTAATAATTATCTTGTTGCAACAGGAATAGTAATGATTTTATTCTGGGGAGTTGCACTTTTATCTTTGGGAACAGATATTATTCAATCAATGGCTAAAACAACACATTGGACGATTTATATTATAGAAACAGGCATGATTTTTGCTGCAGGAGTTGCTATTATAATGATGGGTGTTTCGATGTTTGTAGAGGAGTTAACGGCAGCATTTCGTGGTATATCTCAATTTCTAATTCCAGGAGCAGTTATTGCTATTGACTGTGCCGCAATTTATAAATTTTCTCCCAATGCTGTCATATGGGGATTTATTTGGGGTGCAACTGGTCAAATATTAACGTTGATTGCAATGATATTATTTAGATTTTCTTCCTTAATAATCCCAGGATTTATTCCAATGTTTTTTTCTAATGCTACCATAGGAGTATTTGCTAATCATTATGGTGGATGGCGAGCATCAGCAAAAATATGTTTCTTTATGGGTGTTATTGAAATCCTCGGTAGCGTTTGGGCTATCAAGCTGGTAACTATAAATAGCTGGATGGGAATGGCTGATTGGTCTCTTGTTGCCCCATTTATTATGCAAGGCTTCAAATATAGCAATCTTTTAATAATTCCAATACTAATATGTGCTGTTATATATATGTTAATCACTAGCAAAGCATTAAAGAAGCTAAAAGATAATAAAAATGATTATTGATTTAAATTTAGTATAAATATATACGTATTAAATACTTATCATTTATTTTGACTTAATATGATCTTTGTTTTAATAATAAATAAAATTATATCGATTATATTTTGATAAAAAGTTATATTATTTTAGAAAAAATAAATATTAAACTAATTTATACTGTTATTTTTTTTAAATATCATTAAAGTATAGCACATTATTATATAATTATAACTTTAAATAAAATAGTTAAACTAAGAATTTAAGGAATAATAGCTACGAAATTTTTTCCAAATAAACCTAAGCATTATTGCAATTATACCATATAAAATTAATAAAGATACTGCGAAATTAGTACTATGCCGAAAGGAAATATATAAAATATATATAATAATAAATAAAGTTATGACGTTAGCTATTATAACTGACACCCTATTAAATAAAATACCTAATACAATAGCTATAAAAGAAATCAGAGTTAATAAAAATAATTGAATATAAGGTATATCTCTCGAGCAATATCCAAAATAACACAGTGAGTAAAAAGGTACTAAAGAACATATTGGAAATGCAACTGCATTTAAAAGAATAGATAATTCTTTATATGAAAAATATTTTGAAGAATATTCTAATTCACACATAACACCTATAAATAAAATTAAAATCATCCATGGCATAATAAAATAAAGTCCATATTTACCTATAAAAATTAATCCATATATATCATGGAGTAAAAATATCGAATATAAAAACGATCCCAATATCGATAGTAAAAATCCAATAAATAAACTAGCAACTACTTTATAACGGAAAAAATATAAATATAATAATATCGAAGTAATTCCAAAATATATCCAAATGAATAATCTTTTTTGTATCAAAAAAAACACAGGTTCAAGCATATGATTAGATTTACCATATAATATAGTAACATCATTTATACTGTTTTTAAAATTTAAAAGCAAAATTAAAGAAGATAATAAGAAGATTATAAATAAAAACATTTCAATATAAAAACGTCTTTTATTTATAATTGATACTTCCATAGCAATTATAGATGATATAACGACAATGTAACTTAAAAACTTGGTATTAAGCAAATTATTATCTATGATATATAATATAATTCCTGAAAAAAGTAATAAAGAACCAGCAGCAAGGCATAAATCTCTTATGCTATAAGTATAAACAGGAAATCCTAATGGATTATCATTTAAAAATCTTTTTTTTCTACTAAACATCACAAATATCTTTAAAAAATTCAATATAATTATAAATACTAAAAAATTAAATAATTTTTATTATATTTTATCATTACACATTGTATACTATACAATGGTATTTTAAAACTTTTATTATTTTAGATATATTACTATAATGTAGAGATTTATTCAATTTACTAGTTTTAATTAATTAATTATTATACTAAATGTATACTATAAATAATAAAAATTATAATTTATGCTAAATTATATATAATACAATCAAATCAAATTTAAGTTGTTTGGATGGTATATAATTAGTGGCTGTAGGTATATAAGGTTTATTGTTGATTGAGATACATTCATAACCAAATTATATCCAATCTAACGGCTTGTTTAAAGCTATTTTGATCTTAAGCGCGGTTTTGATTTCTGGAGTTATACGCCCTTTTTCTATATTGAATACCGCTATAATAAGATATACCGATCCATTCCTCGAAATCTTTAAGAGGCATACCCTCTTTATTTCTAAGGTGCTTTATTCTTTTTCCTATTTCTATGGGATTGATATTGCTACCATATTGTGAGGATTTTTAGCTATGACATTATAGCCATCATATAAATCGAAAGACGCACCGAATTCATTGCGTAAAAACAAAGATTAGTTAACACTGGCTGGTTGTATACCAGTTTCATATTTATAGACAGCGACTCCATGATCATTAGTTTTTTCCATAACTGTAGAACGGTCATAAAACCTTTGTATTCACGCAATTGTTTTAAAGCGTGATCCTATTGTCTCCCAATCTAAAGTGTTTATAGCTTCTTTTTCCATACTATCTTTATATCCTAATGATATATGCTGTTCTTAATCAATTACCGGTAGACATTGATCAGATGATGATTTAGAAATGGTAGAATCGCTCTCATTATAAGGGATAAAAAGGATACATCCATCATGAATGAAACGAAGATCAACATAGAATATGCCCTCAATCATGTGGATTCGAGCTTGCATTTTAAACCATGATGATAGCGGATTACATTACGCTTATTATTGTCTTAGTCAGTGCAAAGTGCATCTGCCGCCAAGCGTTATTAAAGCCCAATATAAAATCTGCAAAACAATCAGAGATCTTATTGATATGAGCATTGAAGACTTTGAAGCTTACGAGAAAGCTAAGAAGATATCTCAATATTTATAATATTTTATATCTCTCCTGGAAAAGGAATCTGTCTAAAACACAGTATTATGCCTGGTATATAAGGAGATATTAAAATGTCTTTGCCGCTTCTTAATATACTTAATTTTTATAATATAGGGTAAATGGAAGATCACATTACCTTACGCATATATGAAGATAGGATAAGTAGTATAGATAAAAAGCTGCGGCAGTATGTGTGCAATAACTATCGAAATATTTTTTTAGATGAAGCTATTGTGTTATTGGTAGATGCTTTTTATTATGAATTCCCATCTGTTAAGGAAGCTCTTTGTGAAGTTCGTAAACTAAGAGAGAGAAAAGGACGTCTTAATAAAGCGGACCAGAATGAAACAATCCGCCAAATTCACAAAATTCGAGAAATACTAAGATATTTTACTAAATAATCTTGACCTAACCAAGCATTATAAAGGAGCATATCAAATGAAAATTAACAATATCTTAATAACAGCGACGTTCATGGCAAGTATCTTATTATCAGGTTGTGATTTATTAAGATGTAAAACAGAAAGTGACTCAGACTACGAAATTGAGATAGAGAGTACTGATGTAGACGATAGCTGTAATTGCAAAAGTTCTGAATATTGCAGCGTCTGCGAGATAAAAATTGAAATGATATCAAAGTAAAAACAAGATTAATACCCAACTAACAAAATAGCCCTTTAATAGTTCTAGGAGATTTTACTCCTAGATAATAAGCAAACAGAAGGATATTTAATGACTAATATCATTCCTTTTGAATTTGATAACAACAAGATTCGCACTATTGTTGATAAACAATATTATAGTCTTCCGAAGAGAGAATATTTAATTATGATTTCTGGCTATAGCTCCAATCTTGTAGCTAAAATCATAGATCGCTGGGACCTCATTAGAAATAGGCAAGATTCAACCCAAAATATCACAAAAGCCTGTTTCTCCTAATACAATACTTAAAGTTCATAAGCATTTAGCATCACTAGCCAAAAAATCGAGATTATAAAGAAAACCAGTTGTTATTAAGGATTAATCAAGATGTTACACGGATATTGGTATCAATCAGTTATAAGTTATGGATATTACCTATTTACCATCTGTTGATAACGATGAATACCTTAATTCTATCCAAATAGTTCGAAATCTATCTACCTCACTCAATCCAAGAGAATTTAACTTACTTTTACTTGATTTATCGCTTCAATTCCGAACGCTTGATTTTAAAAGATATATTCCGACGTCTCAGGGTGAGTAGTTAGGATATCGTGTTATGGATGTATCGAAAAAGCATAGTGGTTTAACTCAACAACTCCGATGAAACTATAATAAAATAGTTCCGTACTTACAATCATATATATTAAGAACTCCTTAGGGGAAGGAGGTTTTCAAATGGATAATTGTTGCATGTTGTTTTTAGTGTTTTCAGTAATTGATCTTATGATTGTAGCTTTTGAAGATAACGATAGGAGCAAGAAGTGATTACACTCTTACATATTCATGATTTAAAAGATAATTGAGGAAGAAATGGAATGATGTTTAGCTATTTATAGTTTATTTTTTCCATATTATAGCTACTTTTTATTTAATTTAGATGGTCGAAGATATATTAAATAAATGGATATAAAAACGTGATTAAACAAGAACTTATGCAAATATAAAAGTGCCGATTGGTATTTATTTGATACTATTATGTGGCTGCTGATAATTTATTATTATTTTGCATTTTTGGTTATTTATATTTTCTTTTTATCAAGCCGAGATTGGGTCTTTATTTGCGGTAATTAGCTTGTTTTTTAACATTATTTTTTAGGGTTTTAGATCAAACATTATCGCTGATAAACATCGTAGATATTATTTAGAGAGCTAGTGCCTTGCTGAGACATACATTATGTAATCGCTTGATTTTAGATCATAATTTTACTATTGCCTATAATAAATATAAATATTATTTTATTAAATTATTTTTATAGTTATTGAAATTAATATTTATTATCACCCTGCTCTTCATTTTCATATTTGATATAATCTGGAATAATTAAACCTCCAGATATAAGCATTTTTGCAGCATCCTCAGATGTCATTTTAAGCATGATAACTTTTTTGCGAGGTACAAAAACTAACATTCCAGCAGTTGGCAATGGAGTTGGGGGAATGAAAACAGTAACCATATCATTGAAATTATGTTCTGAAAATTTCTCCTTTAATTCTCCTTTAACATCTGTTGTGAGAAAACATAGAGACCAACGTTTATCAGTAGGATATTCAACAAGACAAGCATTTTTTAGATATCCTGCATCTTCCTTGAAAACGGTTTTAAAAATCTGTTTAGTGCTTTTATAAAGACTTTTTACAACTGGTGTATTATTTAAAATAGATTCAATTAAAGAAATAATAAATTTACCCATAAGATTTCTTCCAATAAATCCAATGATACTAATAGAGATTAATACAATTAAAAGTCCTAATCCTGGCACATAAACATCAAAATAGTATTCTGGATTATAGCGATTGGGAATATAAGGTACTATAAAACTATCAACCCAATAAATAGAAGATAAAGTAATCCAAATTGTTATCGCAGTCGGTGCACATATTGCTAAACCAGTTAAAAAATTATTTCTGATACTTTTTACAAAAAATGAATTATTTGATTTATTTCGCATATAATTATCTTTCATTTTATATCTGATATATCAATAAAAACAGCACTAATATATCGATATTTACTCTACAGTTACTGATTTTGCCAGATTACGAGGCTGATCAACATCTGTTCCAATAAATACAGCTGTATAATACGCAATGAGTTGAACTGGTAAAGAAAAAATAATAGGAGAAATAATCTCTCCCATATGGGGAAGAACAATTGTTTCTAAAGTTGAAAAATCTTTTTCCTCTAATCCTTTTTCATCCGTAATAAAAATAATATTCCCTCCGCGAGCTATTACTTCTTGTATGTTAGATAAAGTTTTATAAAAATATCTATCATATGGTGCTATAGCAATTACAGGTGTACCTCTATTAATCAAAGCAATAGGCCCATGTTTTAGTTCTCCTGCAGCATAGCCTTCCGCATGAATATACGAAACTTCTTTTAGCTTTAAAGCTCCTTCCATTGCTATAGGATAACTTGATCCCCTTCCTATATATAATATGCTATGATACTTTGCTAAATCATAACATAATCCTTCCATTTTCGAATAAATATTTTGCAGGATATCAAACATTATTCGAGGAACTTCAATCAATGATTTAATCAACTTCTTCTCTTCTTCTAAGCTAATCACTCCCCGTACTTTTCCCGCATATATTGCCATAATTAATAAAACTAAAAGCTGACAACTAAAAGCTTTAGTAGAAGCAACTCCTATTTCTGGGCCGGCTTTTATCGGGAGCACAAAATCAGATTCTTTAGCAATACTTGATTCCAAAACATTGACTAAAGATCCAATAATCAAACCTTTTTTACGCATTTCTCGAAGAGATGCTAATGTGTCTGCAGTTTCACCTGACTGAGAAATGAATAATGAAGCCCAATTCGAAGAATATCTAATATCTCTATAACGGAATTCAGATGAAACATCTATTTCTACAGTTAATCCTGCCAAGCGTTCAAACCAAAATTTGCCTATTAATCCTGCCAAATAAGAAGTACCACAAGAAGAAGCTAAGATACCTGATATTTTTGTAAAGTCATATCCAAATACGCTAGGAATAATTGTATTATCAGCAAGGTCAACATAATGACTTAATACCCTAGAAATCGCTTCTGGCTGCTCATAAATTTCTTTCTCCATAAAATGGCGGTAATTACCCTTGCTTACAAGAATAGAAGATATCTGTAGTATATGGCTCTTACGATCTACCTCTACTCCTTCTGAATCATAAATCTTAACTCCAGAACTTTTAATAATAGCCCAATCACCATCTTCCATATAAGTTACTTTATCAGTGAATAAAGCCAATGCGTTTACATCAGATCCAAGAAACATTTCACCTTCTCCATGACCAATAATCAATGGAGGTCCCTTGCGAGCGGCAATAATAGTATCAGGATCATTTTCAAAAATAATAGCAAGAGCATATGATCCAATTAGAAGTTTTATCGTTTTCTTTACTGATTCTTCATTACTAAACCCATTTTTTTTGAATTTTGCTAAAATACACGCAATAACCTCTGTATCAGTTTCAGTTATAAAAACAGTTTTTGAATCAATCATCTCTTTTTTTAGAAAAGAGAAATTTTCAATAATTCCATTATGTATTACAGCTATACCATCAATACAATGAGGATGTGCATTATCTTTATTAGGCAGGCCATGTGTCGCCCAACGGGTATGAGCAATACCCATATTACCTGGCAATGGATTTTCTGATAAAATTTTATTTAATTCAGAAAGATTACCTTGTGAACGTATACATTTAATTTTTCCGTTATTAATTGTTGCCATTCCAGAAGAATCATAACCACGGTATTCAAGACGTTTTAAAGCTTTAAATAAACGTCTATCCACTGATTCTTTACCAATAATCCCAACAATACCACACATAATCAATAAACCTTTTTATTCAACTGAAATTTATTTTTGCTCAAGCAATCAATATAAAAAAACAATTTTTTATAACTTTATAAAATTACTTTTTCTTCTTCATTGATAAAGACCTATTTTTTTTTATAACTTGACGTGATCTAGCTAATACAAGAGAATCTTCGGGAGCATCTTCTGTAACTACACTTCCAGATGCTATATAAGAATTTTTTCCAATAAAAATAGGAGCAATTAAAGATGAATTCGATCCAACAAAAACATTATCACTTATATGTGTCTCATATTTATTAATACCATCATAATTACATGTAATAGAACCAGCTCCTATATTAACACTCTTTCCTAAAAAGCTATCACCTACATAGCTCAAGTGATTAATCTTACTTCCTTCTCCAATAGATGAATTTTTAATTTCACAGAAATTACCTATTTTAACATTTTGCTCTATTTTTGAGCCTTTCCTTAAACGAGCAAATGGACCAATAGTAGTATTATTACTAATATAAACTCCTTCTAAATATGAAAACGATTTTATCTTTACAAAGCTTTCTACAGTAACACCACATCCAAAAATAACATGCGGTTCAATTATAGTATCTTTATCAATAAAAGTATCGTGCGAAAAAAAAACAGTTTCTGGAGCAATCATTGTTACACCAGACAACATCATCTTATGACGAAAACTATATTGCCAGGTATTTTCAATAATTGATAATTCATGACGATTATTACAGCCATAAACTTCCTGTTCTTGAACTTCAATACTTGAAATGAGCTTCCCATCAGATCGAGCAATTTCAATAATGTTTGTTAAATAATATTCTTTAGTTTTGTCGTTTTTATTTATTTTTAGAAGCCAATCTAATATATGATGGCCATCAATAACCATTAGTCCACTATTACAATAATTGACTTTTTTTTCCTGATCAGTAGCATCTTTTTCTTCTCTAATAGCAATTAATTTATTATTTTCCATCAATAAACGACCATAACCATTAGGTTGGTTTGTTTTGAAACCAATTACTGCAACAGAACATTCTGTTTTCATGGCATCAATAGCCTTATTCAAAGTATTAGATGAAATAAGTGGAACATCAGCATACATAACTATAATATTATCATAGCCTCTTTTTATAGCATTTCGAGCTGATAAAACGGCATGTGCAGTACCTTGTTGTGCATCTTGATTATAATACTCAATTGATAGCTCAGGTGGAAAGTCAATTTGCTTAACAAATTCCGCTAAATGACCAACTACTAAAGCCACATCACTTATACCTGCTTTGGCTATAGCTTCCATAACATAGGAAATCATAGGTTTCCCAGCAATTTGATGTAACACCTTAGATGTAGAAGAATTCATTCTATGTCCATTACCAGCAGCAAGAACAATAGCAAGACATTTGCGTTTCATAAAAACCTCATTCAACAAGAATATGCATTAAAATACTTAATAACAAATAATAATAACTAAATGTTATAATAAATAATGATGGATTTATATCAATAATTTATAGCTATGCCCCTATTTGTGAAAGAGATATCATATCATTACCCCAATCTTTTTTAACTTTAATAAAAATAAAAATATGAACTGGCTTTTCAACTATTTTTGCTATTTCATGTCTTGCTTCTGAAGAAATTGTTTTAATAATACTTCCATTCTTTCCAAGAATAATCTTTTTATGATTGGACCTTTCTACATAAATTACTTGTCGTATTAATACCGATCCGTCTTTTCTCTCTTCCCATTTATCAGTTATCACATAAGAAGAATAAGGTATCTCTTGATGCAAATGTAAAAACAATTTCTCACGAGTAATTTCTGCAGAAAAACGAGACATAGGAAGATCAGAAATCTGATCTTCAGGATAAATAAAAGGAGCAACAGGTAATGTAGAACATAAATAATTTAAAACATCATCACATCCATAACCCTTTGTAGCAGAAACAGCGAAAGTTCTTTCTATAGAAAATAGATCATTTGCTATTTTAGACTGTTCAAATAATTGTTCGGGCTTGACACAATCAATTTTATTAAGAACAAGGACTATCCTACTAGATCTTTTTTCGATTTCCTTAAAAATAGCGTGGACATCAGGTTTTAAACCTCTATTGCTATCAACAACTAATAAAACAATATCTGAATATCTAATAGTACTCCAAGAAGATTTAATCATGAGCTTATGATATGAATCTTTTGCATTAAAAATTCCTGGAGTATCTAAAAAAACTGCTTGAGATTGATTTACTGAAACAATACCTCTCACAATCCAACGAGTTGTTTGAACCTTATGTGTAACAATAGAAACTTTTGCACCAACAAATCGATTAACAAGTGTAGATTTTCCAGCATTAGTAGCTCCAATCAATGCTATACATCCAGAACGACTTTGAGATTCAGATATATTATTTTTAGCATCCAAGAAAATAATGTTTATCACCTATATGTTTTATATTTATTACTTCCAAATTCCCTCACGCTTCAAAATTTCAGTAGCAGCAATCTGCTCTGCAGCACGCTTGGAACAATTTATACCAAAACCAGAAGAAATTCCTGGAATATTTACTTCAACTTTAAAACGAGGATCATGATCTGGCCCAGAACGACAAATTAATTTATATACAGGAGTAATGCCAAATTTTGCATGCGTCCATTCCTGCAGTTCTGTCTTTGCATCACGTCGAAACTCTCCACTTTGCAGTGCAAGCTTTGTCCAATGTTTCTTTACAAAACACTCCGCTACTTTTAATCCACCATCAAGATAAAGCGCTGCTATTAAACTTTCTATAACATCAGATTGAATACCAGATGCTACTAAACCTCCTAGATCTTGCCTAAGATCAGAACTAACACGAATAAAAGAATCTATTTGTAAATTATTTGCTACTTTATAACAAACCTCTGAACTAACTAGATAATTGAGACGCATAGATAAATCACCTTCTTGCGAAGTAATAAAATGGGAAAAAAGTATATCTGCGACTATTAATCCAAGAATCCTATCTCCTAAAAATTCTAATCTCTCATAACTTTCATTTGAAAATTGACAAACACTTGAATGCGTCAAAGCTTTTTTCAACAAAGCTTTGTCTGAAAAAGTATAACCTATTATTTTTTCCATATCTAAATAATTAGAATAAGCCATTATAAAATTTTAAAAAACCTATCCCATCGTATATTAGGAAGCCACATCCATACTTTATTGAAAGGAGTATTATTACCAATAGAAAAAAGGATAAAACTAGCTCGACCTATTAAATTTTCTTCTGGTATAAAACCAACCTCAATATAACGACTATCAAGAGAATCTTCTCTGTTATCACCCATCATGAAATACTTACCTTTAGGTACAACGAAATCCAGAGTATTATTGACAGAAGATAAAGGATCATACGAAATAGTTTTGTATTTCACCCCATTATTTAATATTTCACTGAAAACAGGTGCGTTTTCATCCCATCCCTCTTTGTAATGATAAGAAAAAACACCATCTCTATTATGAGATACTGGAATATCATTAATATATATAACACCCATCTTGATTGATATTTTATCACCAGGAAGACCTATTAATCTTTTAACGTAGTCAATAGTAGGATCTCTTGGCAAGCGAAAAACAACAATATCTCCACGTTCAGGTTTACTACCAAAGATACGTCCACTAAATAGATTATAGGAAAACGGAATAGAATATTTCGAATATCCATAAGAAAACTTATTAATAATAATATAATCGCCTATCAATAGCGTCGGCATCATAGATCCTGTAGGAATAGTAGATGGCTGGAATAATATGGTACGAATTAAAACAGCAAAAAATATAGCTTGCAAAATCGATTTTACTGTTTCATTCCACAATAAAAACTTAAATCTATTTTTATTCATATAAACATCTACTCTATTACGTTAAATAAAATTAAAAAAGCAATAAACAACTACTTTAAAAACTATGTTTGTTTAGAAAGGCACTCTATAACAACAAATGCCTGAGCAAAAGGAAAATCATCAGTTATAGTCAAATGAATAACAGGTTCATATCCTTCTGGAATAATAGATAAAAGCTTTATAGATACACGATCCGAAAGTGATATAACCGGCTTACCAATTGGAAGATTAACAATGACTATATCACGCCAATGAACATTATTAGAAATTCCTGTTCCTAAAGCTTTAGAAAAAGCTTCTTTGGAGGCAAAACGCTTCGCATAAGAAGCAGTACGATTTTCAGAAACATCACAATATTTTTGCTCTGATGAGGAAAAACAACGAGATACAAATCTTTTACCAAAATTACTCAATAATTTATCTATACGTTTAATATTAACGATATCACTGCCTATACCTATAATCATATTTTATAAAATCTTGCTCCTATCATGATAACATCAATATATAAAATTTATTTAAATTCATAATATAATCTAGCACTTTATAAAATACAGACCATAAATACCATTAGTATTTTAGAAACCTCTACTATATAATAAATATTAACTTGTATCAAAAAACAAGCATTTATATGAATATATAAATATTAGATTAATGCTGTATTATGAAAACTTTTTATAATCTATTTATAACTTATCTTCCGAGGTTACGAAAAAAATAACATTAAAAAACAACTATATTTAATCATCATATTTAGTTAATTTATATCCAATTTTTTACTTAATTATTATTAAATTTTGTATTCAAAGTCAAAAAATATTGGCTAACATATTGATATTTTGTCTAAATTTAGTTATAACGACAATTATTGAATTAAGATTTTATATAAAAATATTTTATTAATTATTAGTCAGGATTAAGCAACGTATTTAAAAATAACATGCTTCTTATATCTGTTACTATTGAACGAGTGCTATTCGACAGTACCGCATAATATCAATCGTAACAACCATGATTATAATAATCTTATGCCAGTTATAGTTAAAGATGATATATTAAAAGAAACTAAACCCGTTATAAATTAAATATGATAATAAACCATGTCTTGTCAAATCAATCTAATTATAATCTGAATATAATATAAATAATTGATATATAGTAATGAGTATAGAGATTAATTATTTTAATTATCAATCTAATAAATATTAATCAAAGCATAATGTTTATAACAACAATATAATATATATGTAAATATTGTCTAATTTCAATAAAGAGAGAATTTTATAGTTATTTTTTCTCTATTTATTGAATTATAAAAAATGAGTAAAAGACTAATCATAAATTTAATAAATTTTCAACCAATATAATAAAAATTTTATTTTACGTTATTTGATAATATTTTTTGGGCGGGATCATGATTTATTTATTCTAATTTTTCAATATTAATTAATTTATTCATATATTATATGCATAATAATCTTATTATATATCATGAAAATTATTTAAATATAGGAATATCATCATAAGGATTAATGATCTTTATTTCCGGGAATAATTTGTTGATACATTCTGATGTATCATTGGTGAACAACAGTTTTAAATTTGGCCCAGCATCCAAAGTAAAATAAACAGGAACACCTTCTTCTCGAGCTTGCCATACTCTCTTCATATTAGTTATTGTTTGTTCTTCCCAATATAAAAGTGTTGGATAAGAAGAGAGCATAGTTGCATGCATCTTTAAAGCATTATTTTCAGAAATTTCTCCGAATTTTATAAAATCACGATTAATAATTGACTGTTTCAAATTAAAAAGATCTTTATATGATTGCTTTATCCATTGTGAAAAAAAAGGAGAAGTTTGACCTGTCAAATTCATAGCATCACTAGATCCTACCTTTTTTTCTTTCTCAATAATATTTAATAATCCAATTCGCAAATCAAGCCAATCATGCTTTAGTGGAACTGCAAAACTATCAATCCCACTTTCATCTGTTCCACATATCCACTCACTAAATCCTCGATAAAAAGATCTACAAGCACTTCCAGAACCAAGACGAGCAACACGTGAAAGTTTTTCGCTTTTTTCAGGTATCGAATATAGTCTAAACAATGCTAAAGTTAAAGCAGCAAAGCCAGAAGCAGATGATGCTAAACCAGCTTTAGTAGGAATATTATTATAGGTTTCTATTAGAAATTTTACGTTTCCAAATTGACGAAAAAGATCACAAAATTGTATGCTTCTTTTAAAAAAATCACTATCATAAGATATTATATGACCATTGAGAGTGATAATATCATTATTTGAATTGATAACTGTTATATGAGTGGATGTGCCTAGATTACCAAGACTAATAGAAATAGAATTATTAATCGGAAGATTTAATTTAGCATCCCTTTTTCCCCAATATTTACATAATGCAATATTAGAAGGAACAAAAGAATTACTTTTCTGCCTAACTATAGGAGTAAATTCACCTAAATATATTTTTAGTATATGACGAAGTGACAGAGGCAAATACTTATTCCTTCTATAGTCTATGACTGATAAGGTAAATAATGATAATCAACTTTTCCAAGAGAGATAACACAGTCACCTAATCCTGATCTAGATATTTTAGCCGCCATAATTTTTGGTTGCTCCCTTAGTGACTAAACAATATTTTTATTCCCTTTTTATTCATTTTACAGTCTATTGACTGATAAGGTAAATAATGAGAATCAACTTTTCCAAGAGCGATAACACAGTCACCTAATCCTGATCCAGATATTTTAGCCGCCATAATTTTTGGTTGCTCTCTTAATGACCAAACAATATCAGATAGTTTTTTATCAGATACACCCAATGTTTCTAATAATCCTTGTTGCATATTCATTGAATTAGCTAACAATTTTAAATTACCAGCACTAATTGCTTCAGCAGATATATTACTTAATTCTCCCATAAGCGAATAAATTTTTTTATTAATTAATTTTATTGATGGAAATTCAATCTCCCTATTTGATATTATTTCTAGTACCTTAGAAGTTGCTGTTTTATATCCTGAATAAATAAGATGAATTGGTAAAGTAGCATCAATATGTTTTATACTATAATTTGGCATACTATATAAAATCAACCCACCATAAATAGCAGTAGCAATATCAATACCTGAAGCTTTTCCTTGTACTTTTAATATAATCTCGTGAGATGCCTTAAGTATATCTTTTTTCAATGGTTCTTTTTGATGTTTTATAGAAAGAAGAGCTGCAGTTATAGCAACCGTTATTGCAGATGAAGAGCCGAGTCCTGATTTATGATCAATTTGAGAGCTAATATCTAAATTAAAACCATGAGGAGGTTTAATATGATCAATAGCTTTTATAATAAAAGAAAATGATGGATGATACATTGGTAAATCAATATTACCCTTATAATGCCCCAAAGATGAATTAATTTTCACAATACGATCATTTCTTGGAGTTAAAAAAATTGAAATACCTTTATTTATCGTAAAAGCAAGAGCTGAATACCCATGCAATACTGCATGTTCGCCCATCATAACCAAGCTTCCTGGAGCTTCAACACAAACTTTCTGTGAGAATTGTACCATTTTTTTCACCCTTTATTTTATGGCATGTGTAGCCGTAAAGAGATGATAATTTTCGTGGATCATACCCAGCTACCAAAACAAGCCCTGCTTTTTCTCCTTTGATGCTTCCAGCTCCAGAAATCTTCGCAGATCCACCTTCGTATTCAATAGAACTAATAAACTTGCTTATCAAAGGTGGAACAACATTAATAGATTGCAAAAGATAATGGTTATTTCTAATATTATCATATAAATTTTTCAGATCTTTTTTTTGAATATTATCAATAATATTATTTGTAACGGAATTAAATTCATTCCAAATAACACTTTTTGAAAAATTTTTATCGATGAATGAGACACATTCCCCTGTAAAACTTTCTGGCTCTCCTGTATCAACAGCCCACCATTCGCCTTCAATATTTGAATATTGTGTAATATTGGAATTATTTATATATATAACTCCGCCTTTTATTATAGTGGTAGAATCAATTAGTCCATATTTTCCATGTTGAAGACGTTCAATGTAGCCAGTTTCTTTAATAAAATCATCTTTATTTTGAAAAGGTTTATTAGTAATCTCTCTCAGCACTAGAGATAATGCGGAAATAATAGCAGATGAAGAACCAAAACCTCTTCCTATTGGAATCATAGAATCTATGCTAATTGAGAGACCTGTTATAGGATAGTCATTGATATTACGATGTAAAATATATAATATCAGGTCATCTGTTCTATTTAAAACATCTGTAATAGGAATAAATCCCGCTAAAAAATCTTTGTATTTATGATCAATTCTACTAGCTATAGTTTTATATTCTTCCAAAGAGTATGAAACTGGCTTCTTTTTTATGATTCTTATTATAGGTAGATCAATTATCTCTATAGACGCTTTTAAATAGAGGGAAACTGCCATAGCAAGTGATGCTCCCCCATATAAAGTCGAGTATTCACCGCTTAATATGACTTTAGCAGGAGACTTACTGCTTATTTTATTTTTTTTCAAAATTTGTTTTCTCATAAATTCTTTTATGATTTCTAATTGCAACTAAACGAAATGGCCCTTTTGTTATAGCAGGTATTTCTATATTTCCTTTATCTGATAGAATAATATTATTGTGGAAGCTACAATATGTTTGGTAATCAACTGGAGTTCTAGAATCAAGAATATTTCTATGATATTCCTTATGAGACTTCTTCTTATAATCATCTTTTACTATTCCAGAAAAAAATTCTGCCATACATCCAGATCCATAGCTAAAAAATCCAATTCTTTTTCCAGAAATATCATTTGAACTATGATCGAGTAAAGAAATAAAAGAAAGATATAAAGAGGCTGTATAGCTATTACCAATTAATCGATTATAAATCATCGTTTCTCCAATGGCTTCTTTAATTTCATCAGAAGAAAGATCTTTTCCAACGGTTTTAGATAAGTAAATATGAGCTTTTTCTGCCATACGAGTAAAAGGTTGATGATAGCAAAAATATTGGAATTGATTAAAGTCATATCCGTTGTTATTTTGATAATCTTGCCATGCAGATTTTAATGATTGCAAATAAATTTTAGTAGAATATTTCCCATCAAACAATGCAGTGTTGCTATAGTTGGGACGCCAAAAATCCATGACGTCATCTGTATAAAGTCCAGTTATTGGCTCTATCTCTATCACGGATGCATTAGATGATACTAGAATTGCAACCGCACCGCATCCTTGAGTAGGCTCTCCTGAAGAACCAATATCATATCGTGCTATATCTGATGCTACGATTAATATCTTATGTTGAGGCATTTTTGCAACTAATGCACAAGCCATATGCAGCGCACACGTAGCACTATAACATGCTTGCTTAAACTCTATTACACGACAAGAAGAATTAAGGCCTAAAAGTTTATGAAGCCATATTCCAGCTGATTTTGACTGATCTATACTGCTTTCAGTAGCGAAAAATAAAGCTTTTATGGACTTTTTATCATTATCTTCAATAATAGGCAGAGCCGCTGATGCTGCCATAGTCACAATATCTTCATCATGACTGATAATACTAATTCTTTCTTGGCCAAGCCCAACGTGAAATTTATCTATATCAACACAATATTTATCTGCTATTATGGACAAATCAAGATATTGATCAGTAGTGTAGAAGGAGATATCTTCAATTCCAATGGTCATGAATTAAATACTCCACTTATTTATGCCATAAAAGATCTTTGTTTAAATGCAGTTCTTTAACGCATTTTATTCCAAGTAAAAACATCGATATAATAAATTCTTTTCGTATAGATTCTATCAAAGATATAACTGATTCAGAAGAATCCATTGCTGGCTTTAAAAATGGAGAGGCCATACCTCCTATAGATGCTCCTAAAACGATAGATTTTAATATATCTATTCCATTTCTTATTCCACCGCTCGCAATTAATTTAGCTTTTTTACAGTAAGGTCTTGCCATTTCCAAAGCTAATGGTGTCGGGATTCCCCAATCTTGAAAAACAATTCCAGTATCACATGTTTTATCACGATGACTTTCAATACGACTCCAAGATGTTCCTCCCCTACCTGCTATATCAAAATGTTTAATCCCTGCTTTTAATCCTAATTCAATATCAAAAGGTGAAAGTCCACATCCAACTTCTTTTAAAATAATAGGAACCTCTATTCCAGATGAAATTACAGAAATTGATGAACTAAGATTAGAAAAATTAGTGTTTCCGTTCGGTTGGATAATTTCTTGTAAAGGATTCAGGTGTAAAAATAAAGCATTTGCTTCTAAAACATCAACTGCTTTGCGTGCTTCCTTTAGTCCAAATCCATAATTAAATTGTACAGCACCTAAATTTGATATAAGAACCGCATTTGGAGCATACTTTCTCAATTCAAAACTTTTAATTGATTTATGATCAGAAAACATTACACGCTGAGATCCAACTGCCATAGCAACACCCGTTTCTTCTGCTGCAATTGCTAAATTACGATTAATCTTTTGTATTAGATCATTATTACCTCCTGTCATAGAAGAAATAATAAGAGGCAGTGATAATTTTTTGCCTAAAAAATCAACAGATGTATCAACGTCGTTGAATGATATTTCAGGAAAAGCTCTATGTATAAGTTGAAAATCGTCAAAAAAATGATTATTTCGATCAGTTTCTGGATCTTTACATATGATACGTATATGATCAATTTTTCTACTATTAACCACCTGATAATGTCCTTTCTAGGCGTAAATGAGCTGACATTAGTTCACCAGGATTAGTTTGAGCCGCAATTAAAGATAATTCTCCACATAAAACTGTTGCCGCACATATAGCGGCAAGACGTCGAGCATTTTCTCCAACTGATCGTTCTTCAGCACATCCTAATGCCGCTATATTATCTCTTATAGTATCAATATTCTTACCATTCCCAATACTTCCTATAATCAAATTAGGAATGGTACAAGAAAACCAAAGACAATCATCTTTTACTTCTGCATATGTTAATCCTTGAGATCCCTCAACGATATTAGCACCGTCTTGTCCTGTAGCCAAATAATAAGCAAGCAACATATTCGAAAAATGAGCATTGGCTGAACGAATTCCTCCCGCCAAAAAAGTTCCAATAAGATTTTTTTTATTATTGAGATTAACTATTTTTTCTGGAGAAGTACGTAAATATTTATTACATAATTCACGCGAGACAATTATTTCTGCAACAAAATTTTTGCCTCGTCCCATAATACCATTAATAGCAGTTGCTTTTTTATCTGAACAGATATTTCCAGATATGGAACCATAACGCAAGTACGACCATTTTGAAAGTATCCAATTCATAACTGCTTCTGCAGCTTTTGTCACCATATTATGTCCAGAAGCATCACCTGTTGAAAACTCCATACGCAAGAAAAGAAGATTACCTGTTATCTGATAATGCAAATTAATAAAGCGAATAAATCTACTAGTTGATTCAGAAACTCTAGCAATTTCTATTTTATTGATAACAATTTCTTGCAATGCTGTTAAAGCCATTTCTGCATTATCTGTTTCAAAAAAAATAGAACGAGACATTCGTTCATCTATTAAAGTTGTCCTTATTCCATTATTACAAAGCCTTGATATACGAGCACCTCGATCAACAGAATACCATAGGGGTATCTCATATGTGGCAAGAGGAACTTTAACAGATTCTTGGATAATATTACCTGTTATTTTCAAAGGTCCAATCCAACGCATTGGTATCGATATATTTGAGCTTTTTTTCATATCTTAATTTTTCATATATAATGATATCATCATACTATTTTGCCTGAAAATAAAAATCAACTGAAGATCATTTCAACAATAATATTCTTATTTTATGAAATAAATCATAAAAAATGAAATATTTAACATTAAAAAAAATAGCTAACTTAATGTATTTTAGTCAGATAAGTCACTACATTTATTTATGATAAAATATCATTTTAATCATAAAAATAATTATACTGTTGAAGCATACGTATATAACATATTTTGTATCTATATTAATCAAAGTCATCGATTAGGAATTATTATGGCAAATATTAAAATTAATACACAAAAAAATCCCTCCTTTAAAGGAGTATTTGGAGATAAAATAGGAAAACTAAATCTCATACGATATGGCCAAAATAATTGTATTCCGCTTTTGGTAAACATATCAGCTATTAGGTGGCTGATATAGCCGATAATCATTGAATCATGCAGTCCTTTATTAATAATAGAAGCTTCTTTTAAGCAGTTATTAATAAGTAAACTAAATAAAACTACCGATAGAATACTGTGGGTAAATCCTCTATGTGTCAGTATATGTGAAGTAATAAAGGAAGAAATTTTAAATCGCCTTGATATAAATGATTTAGGATGATCGATATCAGGTAAAGAAAAAGATAGCATTGATCCTAAAATTACGTTACCCCATTCTGCCTCTGCCAGACCTGGCAAAAAAACAAACTTTTTGGCAATAATAATCATAGATAACGCAAAGACACAATGCCCCTTAAAAGTCATAGAAAAAACTCACTATAATTTATATTATATGATATTTATCAATATACGTAATTTTTGATAGTATTTATTTTATATTTAAGCAATAATAAGTTATCCAGTTGGCTGGGTAACCGCGCGCTTTATAGATGTATTACATCTCAATGTGTGAGGAAAGTCCGGGCTCCACGAAAACTCGACGCCGGATAACATCCGGCAAAGGTGACTTTAGGGAAAGTGCCACAGAAAATATACCGCTTTTATATCAATAAAAGTAAGGGTGAAATGGCGAGGTAAGAGCTCACCGCATTTTTGGCAACAAAAATGGCATGGTAAACCCCGTCGGGAGCAAGACCAAATAGGGATAGTGCTAAGCATTAGTGCTTTAAGGTGTGTTTTCGACCTAACTATCCGGGTAGGTTGCATGAGATGGCATGTAAATGTCATCCTAGATGAATGGTTACCAATCTATACTGTATAGATATACAGAACCCGGCTTATAGGCCAACTGGTTTAATATTTCGACTAATTACCCATCATCATATATCAATTATCAAAATATTTTAAATATCATGATTAGGCAGTAATAAAAATTACTATAAATTAAATTGAAAATTAGATGCTATAATAATCATAACTCTAATTCATCCAAATAATTATATTTTGGATTAATATATTATTAATTATAACATGTTACTGTCGTTCTATAAGTCTTAAAGTTAATATCTATTCTTCATATAATTTTATTAAAGCAAAATTTACAACATGATTTTATTTTTAGTGTTTATAAGAGTGATCTATGTATCAATTACAACAATAAATTTTAACTGATTTTATATTTATATTAATCTTCACTAAAATAACATTAGTTGCGTCAAAATAGGATGATTAATGATTTATAAGTAATATTATAAATTATAACTAAATATAGTATAAGTAGAAAGAGAATGAGAATTGTTAGAAAATAAATTTCAAGAAATTTCTAGAATATCATTACCGATTTCATCTGATAAAAAAACAATCGATGAAGATCTCCTTGAAAAGATAATAGTTGAATCATTAGAAAAATATCTAAATCATAAATACAATGATATTAAATAAAATATATTTTAAAATAAAAAGAAGAAATTAAGAAGTTTAAATCATTTTTTGTCTCTAGAAATAGCTATTTATAATATATATTATAAATATGCTAATACATCTGATTATATAGTAATAATAATATTATATATTTATAATCAATAACAGTAATTTATTTAATAAAAAAATTTAAAATAGCAGTATAAACGATCTATTATAATAAATGAGATTCAAACTGCATACCATCAAATGCTGGAACAATATATTCAGGAGTGCTTTCCAAAACAGATTTATAATCTAGATCAATATGCATATGTGTTAAAATAGCTCGTTTAGGCTTAATAAGCTCAATCTTTTTTAAAGCTTCTGACAATGAAAAGTGACTACTATGTGCATCATTCTTAAGAGCACCAATCACAAGAACATCTAAATCTTTCAATTTTTCCAAGCTTTCATCAGGGAAATAACTAACATCAGTACAATAAGCAACATTACCAAAGCGAAATCCTAATGAATAAATTTTACCATGATGTTGCAATATAGGAATGACCTTAATAATACCTCCTTCCCCATCTATACAAAAAAAATCTTTATCCATATCTATTATAAAAGATTCAGCTATAGGAGGATAAGAACTGCCCTCAGGTTTTTTAAAACAATAACTAAAACATTGATATAATCTATTCATACAACCTTTGGCGGCATAAATATTTATAGGTTTATTATATTTTAGAAAATATCCCCTCAAATCATCTATTCCATGAATATGATCTGCATGCTCATGAGTATATAATACAGCATCAATAGAAGAAACATTTTCTCGTAACATCTGATAATAAAAATCAGGACCAGTATCAATAATAATATTGGTATAACCACCAAATTCAGATATTAAAGAGACTTTTAAAGACGATCTGGTACGACGATTCTTAGGCTCGCTAGGATCGCAGTTACCCCAATCTCCTGTAATACGAGGAACAGATTGAGATGAAGCACATCCTAAAATTGTAAAACGATAATAGCTTTTCATGAAACAACTAACTCTGATATTTTTGGAAACAACCTCAAAGCATTTTCAGTTGTTTGCTTAACTAGATCATCATAGGAAATCCCTTTAGAATCCGCAACAATCTTAGCTGTATTAATAATATAAGAAGGTTCATTACGTTTTCCTCTCCAAGGTATAGGAGGAAGAAAAGGAGAATCTGTTTCAATAAGCAATCTATCTATTGGAATAATATTTGCAATATTGCGTAAATCATCAGATTTTGGAAAAGTAATCATCCCCGCGAAAGATATATATCCTCCTAAATCACAACAGACATCAGCTAGATTCTTACTAGATGAAAAACAATGGATAACAAATGAAAAAGAAGCTTTTTTCATCTCTTCCTGTATTATTATAGACATTTCTTCATCTGCAGAACGACTATGTATTATCAAAGGAAGACCGGTTATACGTGCGGCTTCTATATGACGTAAAAAACTTTCCTTTTGTTTTTGAAGAGTATGCTTACTATGATAACAATCTAATCCTGTCTCACCAATAGCAACAACACTTGGATGCGAAGCAAGACAAACTAATCCATCTATAGATATCTCATCTTCTTCATGAACATAACACGGATGAGATCCAATCGAGCAAAAAATTGAAGAAGGATAATCCTGGCATAGTGAAACTAAAGGAACAAAATCCTGTAGTTTCACTGAAACTGCAATCATTTTCATAACACCTGCTTTATGAGCACGCATTATAACATCATGACGATCATTATCAAAATCAGGAAAAGATAAATGACAATGTGTATCAATAATCATAATAATATTTTAATCCTATAAAAAACGTGGAAAAACTGGATTTATATCTTCCTTAATAATCAATCCTGGCTCTAATTTATCATCCAATGATGAAAAAATACGTTTTTCATTTGGAATACATAAAATATTTAAAATCTTATCTGCTAATCTAGGAACATATGGTTGTAGCAAAATTGCAATTTGACGCACAACATCTATCGCAACATATAAAACAGTCGACATACGATTGGGATCAGTTTTTTTAAGTTCCCAAGGCTTCTGTTCAGAAAAATATCTATCTACCTCAGATACAATAGATATTGTCTGCGATAGTGCTCTATGTATCAATTGGTTATTAATATTATCACGAATATCATTAAAAGATGTAGAACAAGCAGATAGTATTACCTCATCACACTCAAGCAGAACATTAGGATTAGGTATTTTTCCATCAAAATTTTTTAATATCATCGCAACGGAACGGCTCATCAAGTTGCCAATACCATTAGCAAGATCAGCATTTGCACGTCTTTTTACACTATCAATATCATAAAAACCATCTTGCCCACAAGAAATTTCCCGTAAAAGAAAATAACGTAAAGCATCTACCCCTACATTATCTATTACCTCTATAGGATCAATAACATTTCCTAATGATTTAGATATCTTTTTACCTTTATTAATAATAAATCCATGTGAAAAAATTCTTTTTGGCATAGGTAAATTCGCCGATAATAAAAAAGCTGGCCAATATACTGCATGGAATCGAACAATATCTTTTCCGATAATATGCATGTCAGCAGGCCAAAACTTTGCTTTTTCACCCCTAGGATCCTTTAGAATACCTGTTACCGTTAAATAGTTCGTTAAAGCATCAATCCAAACATACATAATATATTCAGAATCTTCAGGAATTTTTACACCCCAATCAAAATTTTTTCTAGAAATAGAAAGATCTTTAAGACCAGATTTTACAAAAGAAATGACCTCATTGCGTTTTTCTATAGGCAAAATAAACTCTGGATGAGTATCATAAAAGGCAAGCAACTTCTTTTGATAAGCAGATAAACGAAAAAAATACCCCTCTTCTTCCATCCACTGAACTGGATTATTTTGAGAATTATAACGCTGACCATCTTTCCCTACGTAAATCTCATCATTTTGGCAATAGGCTTCATCAAGCAATGAATACCATCCTTTATAAGATCCTTTATAAATATCTCCACTATTTAATATTCTTTTCCATAATTCTTGACAGGAATCATGGTGACGTTTCTCAGTAGTACGAATAAATTCATCGTATGAAATATCAAGTGCATCAGCCATATCGGAAAAACTTTTAGTATTTTGCTCAACAAAATCTTCTACCGGGATGCCAGCATTATTAGCTGATTTCAATATTTTTTGTCCATATTCATCGCTTCCTGTAGAAAACAAAACATCACGACCATCTAGTCGATAAAAACGTGCAAAAACATCTGCCAAAATCATCTCATAAGCATGCCCAATATGTGGCTTAGCATTAGAATAGGAAATTGCAGTACTAAGATATAACTTTTCAGGATTTTTCATCGATTTTGATACTTCCTCAACTGAATATCAAATGCTGATACTACTATAAAATTATTTAGCATAAAATTCTCTACAATAGATACTATAGCACTCCATTGTTTTTTCAAGGATATAAATAATTGTTTGTTTACGATCTAAATTATAAGTAAAAAAAGAAGATAATCTTTTTTTAATAGAATAATAAATTTCTACAATATTATCGGCTTCTTCAAGCATCCCTGATAAAGCTGCTGCCTTTGCATTTTTATATATTTGATATAAAATAAATTCTATTAAAAAATCAAAAACTAAAACTTTATCATTAGTAGATAATTCATCAGCGATTTTTTGTATTTTGTGATCTATAGAATATTTTTCATCCATAACTATTAAATCATTATATGAAGAAATAATTTTATCACAATCATAATTTAAAATTTTTACTGCCTTAGCAACACTCCCATTAGCTGAATCCTTTATCATATCAAACTGTTTTTTTGAGTACGAAAAATCCAAAGAAAAAAGAGCTTTACACAGATTATTTTCTGAAAGAGTATTAAACTTAACAGATAAACAACGTGATCGTATTGTTGGTAAAATCATACCTGAAACATTAGATATTAAGATAAACAATACTTTTTTAGGAGGCTCTTCTAAAGACTTAAGCAAGGCATTAGCAGCATTATGATTCATTGCATCAACAGGATCTATCATAACAATACGCCAATTTCCTGTATTAGAAGTCAGAGACAATAAATCTTTAATACGACGAATTTCATCAACGGTAATACTAGTACGCAACTTTCCTGTTTTAGTATCTAATGGATAAGATAAATATAAAAAATCACGCAATGCATGAGAAGCCATTTGTCTTAAAATAGAAGAATTAAGATCTGGGATGAAAAGTTTAGAAGGAGCATCTATAAATTCAGGATATTGCAAAATATGAGATGCATAACGAAAACCCAAAGAGGCTTTTCCTATACCCTTCTCACCTTCAAAAAGCAAGGCATGATGCATTTTACCAGAACGATAGTAATGTGATAAAAATTCTTCTATCTTTTCATGCCCAAATAATTTTCTATTATAAATAGGATTTAATTTTTCATCTGTCTTTAATTTCATTTTTTGCGTTCCTAGAAGGAAAAATGCGATTTTGAATCAATTCACAAACAATATTTAAAACATTCCTAGAAACATCATTAAAAGAACTAGCAGAATTAACAATACGACAACGATCAGACTGATCTCGTGCGATATCTAAAAATATCTGACGTCGTATTTCATGAATTTTAATATCTTTTTGCTCAAAACGATCCAAAGATGACATTTTTTTAGAGGCACATCTAGTATGAATTCTTTTTAATCCTATATCAACAGGAAGATCCATAATAATAGTACAATCTGGCACTATACCTTGAGTAGATACTTTCTGAAGATAATCAAGTATTTTTTTTGAACCATTTCCGTCACTTTGATAAGCATATGAAGAATCTAAAAATCGGTCACATAACAAAATTTTACCCTGCATAAGAGCAGGACGAATAATACTCTCGACATGATCAGAACGAATAGCAGCAAATAAAATTGCTTCAGCACAAGATCCAAATTCATCTACGCCATAAGACAATAAAACGTGACGTGCAGCCTCTGCTGCGGGAGTTCCTCCAGGTTCACGAGTAATTTGAACATCATATCCTTTTTTTGATAGTAGTCTAGCCAAATGAGAAATATGAGTAGTTTTCCCAGCACCTTCAATCCCTTCAAAACTTATAAACAACCCTGGAAACAAAATCCGCCTATTCTCCTTTAATTCAAAAGCATATTTAATTAAAAAAAGCATCAAAATATAAAATCATTGTATATTAACAAATATGAATATATATTATCAAACACATATAGAAATTTTAACAATCTAGTCTCTGGTCACAATTGCCTTTTGAAGATCATATTATAATATAACATAATGATATGATAATATAAATAAGTATACGACTAGGAATTACAAAATCAGTGCTTGTTAACTATTTTATTTAAACATATACGGGTAAACATTCCAAAATAGTAGTATAATATATTAAACAATATACAATGAAAGACTAAAGTCTTGTTTACAAAGTATTTATAGTCGTTTACTCATATTGCAAAAATATATGACTAGAGAAAATATGAAAAAGATTTCCTTACACTATCCAGATGACTGGCATCTTCATCTACGCGATGGAGAAATATTGAAAAATGTTATTGGAGATACATCAAATTATTTTAGACGTGCTTTAATTATGCCAAATCTTTCTCCTCCAATTACAACCACAAATGAAGCTAAAGATTATCGTGATAGAATTTTAAAATCAGTTCCTAAAGAACATCAATTTAATCCTTTGATGACTTTATATCTTACAGAAAGAACAGATCCTGACGATGTAGAAATAGGATTTAGATCTGGAATAATTCATGCAGTTAAGCTTTATCCCGCAGGTAGTACAACAAATTCCCATTATGGAATAAGTAATATTAATAATGTAATGCACGTATTTGAAAGAATGGAAAAGGCAGGCATACCTCTTTGTATACATGGAGAAATACCAGATAATACAATTGATATTTTTGATAGAGAAGCAATATTTATTGAAAAAATTTTAGATCCCTTGCGTAAAAAATTACCAGCACTAAAAATTACTCTTGAGCATATAACAACTACGGAAAGCGTAGAATATATAAATAATTATAGCAATATCGCAGCATCGATTACAGTTCATCACCTTATAATAAATAGGAATACAATATTTCAAAATGGAATTAATCCACATTACTATTGCCTGCCAATTGCTAAAAGAGAGAAACATCGCCTTTCGCTACGTAAAGCAGCTGTTTCTGGAAATCCTAATTTTTTTCTAGGAACCGATTCAGCACCTCATCTAGATTATCTAAAAGAAACATCTTGTGGCTGTGCTGGTATTTATAGCTCAAAAAACGCTATAAGCTGTCTTGCACAAGTATTCGAAGATGAAAATAGCCTTGAAAATTTAGAAAGTTTTATATCTTTAAATGGAGCGATATGGTACGGCATGCCAATTAATGAAGATCGAATATCTTTAGTCCGCCGAGATCAACCCATTTCTTTTGAAAAAAAGAAAATGATAGTATCTATAGGAGATATAACTATATTTGATCCAATGTTACCGTTACATTGGGAAGTAGTTATTTAAAAAATTATACTATCATAAGTCACAAAAAATATTTTAATTATACGATAAAAAAAACGTCTAATTAATGTGTCTACTGATAGTGATTATTTATTATATAAAATAGAGGAAATTAATAGTGATTTTTAATGATTTTTCAGAGCCAGATGTTATAGCAGAATTAGTATCGAAGATGCTATTCGAAATTGAAGCTGTTAACTTTTCTCCTGATAAACCATATCGTCTAACTTCAGGAATTATCAGCCCTGTATATATTGATTTCCGTAAATTAATTTCTTTTGCACGTACTCGTTCAACAATTATGGATTTTGCTACAACAATAGTGCTACGCAACATAGGGTTTGAATCTATTGATGTTATCGCAGGAGGAGAGACAGCTGGTATTCCATTCGCAGCATTTTTAGCGGAACGTTTAAGCTTGCCGATGATTTATGTAAGAAAAAAAGCGAAAGGTCATGGTAAAAAAACTAAAATTGAAGGTTATATTTCCAAAGGTAATCGTATTCTAATAATAGAAGATTCTGTTACTTTGGGAGGATCACTACTTGATTTCGTTAAAGTTATTAGAGATTCTGGCGGAATAGTAAAAGATTGTATTGGATTATTCTTTTATGGCATCTTCCCAGAAATACCCCTGCTCCTACAAGAAAACAACATAAATCTTCACTATCTTGTTACTTGGCATGATATTCTAAAGGTAGCAAAAAAAATGCCAATATTTGACAAAAACGTTATAAAAGAAGTCGAATGTTTTATCGATAATCCAATGAAATGGTCAGAGATGTATGGTGGAATTTCAAAGATATAAAATTAAATATGGCTTTAAATATATTACAATATAATAGTTTAATCTAACAACTTAATAAAATATGATTTTTATTATAAATAACCATTATGATATGATTACTTGGTAATTTTATTAATAGATGCTGATATTGGTGGGTATTGATGAATAATATTATTATGATCAGTTATTAAATAAGATCCGTCTTCTTTTTTCTTTATATTACAACTATCAATTTTAATTTTTCCATATCCTCCAGGAATATCAAGAATATAAGATGGTTGACATAGACCAGAAATTTTCTCTTTTAATTCTAAAAAAATTTTCTGTCCTTCTTCGATTGTCAAACGAAAATGACTCGTTCCAGGAGCAAGATCTGGATGATGCAAGTAATATGGTTTGATGCGAGATTCTACAAAAATTTTCATAAGATTAGATAAAATTTCAGAATTATCATTAACACCTTTAAGCAAAACTGACTGGCTCAAAAGTATAATACCAGCATCAACTAATCTAGAAATAGCAGATAGTGCTTCTTTAGAAAATTCACACGGATGATTGGCATGTATAGCAATGTATATAGGCTTTCCTAACTCTTTAAGAAATTTGACTAAATCATCACTAATACGTTGAGGATCAACAATGGGCACTCGACTATGAAATCGTAATATTTTCACATGTGTGATATCTCTTAATCTTTTTAAAACTGCTTGCAATCGATTTAATGATAATATTAAAGGATCTCCTCCTGTTAATATAACTTCCCATATTTGAGTATTTTCTTCAATATAAGATAAAGCATATTCCATATCATCTGGCGATAACACCCCACTATTTTGTGATCCAACTATTTCTCTACGAAAACAAAAACGACAATATACTGGACATATGTGCAATATTTTAAGCAATACTCTATCTGGATAACGATGAACTATCCCTTTGACAGGACTATGTGAAATATCTCCTATCGGGTCTTCTCTTTCTTCAGGTAATCTATTCATTTCTTCTATACGTGGAATAAATTGACGTGCGATTGGATCAATTGGATTATCAGGATTAATTAAATTAAAAATTGTAGAAGTTAGTCCAACAGAATACTTATCTGATACCTTTTGCAATTCATCGAGTTGTTTTTTATCGATAAGATTAGCTTCATATAATTCTTTTACTGAAGATAATTTTCGATTTTGAGAATTCATTTTTTTTCTTTCATTAATATATATGTAACGGGACCCATAATATTTCTTCTAAATTATTTGTACCAGTTGCTAGCATAACAAGCCGATCAAATCCCAATGCTACACCAGATGAAGATTTTACTTCAGATAAACATGCTATAAGATCTTCATCTATTGGATAAGTTTCATCATATATTTTTTGTTTTTCATTCATTGCTTTTTCAAAACGATAACGTTGTTCAATAGGATCTATGAGCTCATCAAATGCATTACATAATTCCACGTTACAAGCATAAATTTCAAAACGCTTTGTGAATCGTGGATCATCTGAACAAATTTTCGCTGATGCAGATTCTGGAGCAGGATAACGATCAAGAATAGTACAAGAATTAACACCAAGATTTGGTTCTATTTTTTCTACAAGTATTCTGGAAAAAATATCACTCCAAGTATCATCATTTGCTATATGTATTCCTGATTTCAATGCTTGTATAGCTAAAATATTGCGATCAGGATGATCAGGATGATCCAAAGTAGAAGCAAGATCTATATTAGCATATCTTGTAAAAGCATCTGATACAGTAATATACTCTACATCATTAAAAGGATTGCATGAAATACCCTGAAAACAAAAAACTGACTTATCCGCTACTTTAGCAGCGCATCGTATTATATCAATACAATCTTTCATCAATTGCTCATAAGGTTCTTGAGATCGATACCATTCCAGCATAGTAAATTCTGGTTGATGCAAGCAATCATGCTCTCCATTCCTCCAAACATGTGCAAAACAAAAAAATCTTTTTTCTCCCGCTGCTAAAAGTTTTTTACAAGAAAATTCTGGTGAAGTTTGCAGATACAAAGTCTTTCGTTTACAATCACTAGTAATTAAATCTGTAGAAAAAGCTTTTATATGGGTTTCATTTCCAGGAGAAACTTGTAGAGACATAGAATCAACTTCTATAAAATTATTTTTAACAAAATATTCTCTTAGTTCTTTCTGAATCATATTTCTTTTGATAAGAAAAGGACGACGTTTCTGATGTAAACTAGGATTCCACCAAGGTAAGTGAGAATTTTTATTCATAAAAAAGGCTCATTATTGTAAATTAATAAAAAATAATATCTATTAGGAGATCACAAATAGTTAGATTAAAAAATAAAATTAAATCTTATATATATGGGAGATATAAATCTTATATATGTGAGAAATATAATTTGCAACCTAACTACTTTAGATAATCTAATGTAAGGAATAAATTCAATATGGTTAAAGTTATTGCTTCTTCTATTCGTAAAGGTAACGTAATTGATGTAGATGGAAAGCTTTATGTTGTTCTTGTGGCAAAAAATTTTCATCCAGGGAAAGGGACACCTACTACACAGGTGGATATGCGTCGTATTTCTGATGGAGTAAAAATTTCTGAACGATGGCGCACAACAGAACAAGTAGAACGCGCTTTTGTTGAGGAAAAACGTTTTCAATTCTTATATGAAGATTCTGAAGGATTTCATTTTATGAACCCAGAAACTTATGATCAATTAACAGCATCAAAAGATATTATTGGTGATCAAAAATTATATTTCAAAGAAGGAAATGAATTAACTCTTTCAATACATGAAGGATCTGTAATATCAGTTGAAGTTCCACGTCACATAGATCTTGAAGTTACTGAAACAGAACCATCCACCAAAGGTCAAACGGTTACGTCATCTTATAAACCAGCAATACTTTCAAATGGAATACGTACTACAGTTCCACCTCATATTAATATAGGTGATAAAATTGTGATTATGACAGAGGACAATTCGTATGTTGAACGCGCAAAAAAATGATTAATTTTTCATTAATTATTAAAAATCAAATTTATACATTGCCCATATTATCAATATCATAAGTAAAATGATATTTAAAATTAATAATTGTTTTAAGTTAAATCATTTATTGATAGTAATATAAATTAATAAACATATACTGATTATTACTTTGTATTACTATAATTTATTTCTTCTTCTCTAGATATTTCTAGTTTAAGCCATTCTTCCTCTTTTTCCTTTACTTCTTGATAAAGTTTTCCCAGCTCATCTGATATTCTATAGAATTTGTTTTGATCTTTTATAAATAATGTTTGATCGCATAACTTATTTTCATTTTCTTTAATTTTTGCATGTATTTCTTGTATTTTTTGAGGAAGACTTTTAAGAAGAAGTTTTTGGCCATAAGAAAGTTTATTGATTTTTTTCTGTCTTATTTTTTGTTGATGAGAATTAGAAATTTTATCCTTATTTTTATTAACTTCCCTGCTTTCTAAAAAACAATCATTCTTTTTTTGCTGCAAAATCATATCAGAATATCCACCTGCATATTTTATCCATCGTCCATTTGGATGCTTAATACTATGCAAAGAAATAATTGAAGTTACACTATGATCTAAAAAATCTCTATCATGACTAACAAGAAGTATTGTCCCCTGAAATTTAGAAATAATTTCTTCTAAAAAATATAGAGTTTCAAAATCTAGATCATTAGTAGGCTCATCCATGATAAGAAAATTAAATGGTTTAGATAAAACACGTGCTAAAATTGCACGCATTCTTTCACCACCAGAGAGATTTTTGATTAAAGAGTGAGCTTGATTTGATTGAAATAAAAAATCTTTTATATATCCCATTACATGTCTAGATTGACCATTAACAATTAAATTATCTCCTGCGCCTCCTGTAAGATAAGAAGCAAGAGTTTTATTAATATTTAAATCTTCGCGTTTTTGATCAATTATTGCAATTTTGAGATTTGTTCCAAAAATTAATGAGCCAGATTCAGGTTGTATTTTGCCAGTAAGAATTTTTAAAAGAGTAGTTTTACCTGAGCCGTTAGGGCCAACTATTCCAATACGTTCACCATATTTTATTCGAAGAGAAAAATCTTTTATAATAGAGATACCATTATAATCTTTATTTATCTGATTAGCATCTATAACTAATTTACCAGAAGATTTAGTAGATTTGATTTCAGCTTTTATTTCTCTATGAAATGATTTCTTTTTCTCAGATAAATCTGTTCTTATTTCTTGTAGTTCTTTTAACCTACGCACATTACGTTTTCTGCGTGCTGTTACCCCATATCTCAACCAATCTTCTTCTGTCTCATTTTTTTTCTTTAAATGATAATAATGCAATTTCTCTTTTTCTAATATTCCATCTCTCCAATCTTCAAAATGTGAAAATCCCTTATCAAGAAGATGTACACATCCTCTATCCAACCATATTGTTGATGTTGATAATATTTTAAGGAATCGACGATCGTGTGAAACAAAAATAATTGCAGAATTGATATTGATAAGTTCTTGTTCAAGCCAATTAATTGTTATATAATCTAGGTGATTAGTCGGCTCATCTAAAATTAAAACGTCAGGACGCATAATAAAAATTCTAATTAATGCTACGCATCGTGCCTGTCCAACAGATAGATCAGAAATCTTTTCTTTCCCTGTTAAATTAAATATTTTTAAAAAAGAAGTTAAACTATAATTATGCTCTTCTTTTGTTGCAGATTCGATATAATCACATATCGTAGCTGAATTAGGATAATTAAATTCCTGTTCTAGATATCCTAACTTAGCAGAAGCACTAATAAATACCTTGCCAGATTGCGGCTCTATTAAACCAGCTGCTATTTTTAATAATGTTGATTTACCTGATCCATTACGTCCTACAAGACATAAACGTTCCTTTGGCTTTACCGAAAAACAAACATCCCGCAATAAATCTACACCGCCTATAGTAGCATTAATATTATCAAACCTGAGTATCGGTATATTCATTGTTATAAGACCTTTGCAAATCATATGGTCTAGCAATTAAAACAGCTAATCCATTACCTATAGTAATAGTTATGTTTTGTTCAACTACATTTGAAATAGTACGCGAAGAACCCAAAGAAAGTGAAAAATTTGAAATAGAATATAACCCTCCTATAATATGTAAATTATCTACATCTGAAAGTGCAACAATAGAAAATTTACTATTTTTCGGCAGGTCAAAACAATTCTTCCCCGATTTTAGCACGAAAACTTCTTCAGTTCCAGAGGTTAGTAATACCTCCAAATTTTTCTTATACAAAGATATCGCAAACATTATATGTTGCAAAGCAAAATCAAATCTTTCGCCAGATAGAGCTCCAACTAATATAATTTTTTTTGCTCCAAGTTTAATAGATTGATTAACAGCAATTTCTCCATCTATTAAATCTTTATCTGAAGGATAAGAAATACGTTTTATAGATGACCATTTCTCTAGCAAATTATGATTTGTAGAATCAAAATCTCCTACCCAAATTTCTGGTATAACTCCTAATTTATCCGCATGAATAATACCTCCATCAGCCACAATAATACGACAATTTTTAATAGAAAATAATAACCTGTCTGTTACCTTGACATCTCCACCAAGCAAGATAGCAAAATCATATGATTTGTTAATATGTGCTAATAATGTCATTCGATTTGATATAATATTTTTCGTTTTAACTATTTGAACAACCTATACATATCATACTTATAGGAATTAAAATTGCGAAGCTGATTTATTAAAAAATTGATTTAATAACAACTAATGCACAATTTAAAATTTAAGTATCGGATTTATATAACATAGATAAATCAAATTATATTGTACACAAAAGAAATGAACTATGAAGTACATAATCTACGATTAGCAATCATAGTATTTTTCAATAAACTAATTATAATCAATAATTTTGCTATTTTAATAAAATAAATGTTATTTAGTGTATTTCTTTTAATTATAAACTAAAGTAGATATAATTCATTTAATTATATGAATTAAACAAAATTATAAGCATAATAAAAGTTTTGATTATGTATAATGCTTACTATAAATATAAATTAATACAAAAATATCTTAAATATGAATTTTAATAGTATTGAGTATCATATTGATAGTGGAGGATAAAAAGTGTTTTCGAAATTTTTGAGGAAATTTTTAAGATGTTGGATAATGTTTGCTTTATTATTTATAATTGGAAAGTTAAATATTATTTATGCAGAAAATAGAACTACTAGTGTTAGTTGGATTAGTAATTTTGGAAATTGGTCTGTAAATCGCGATAAATATTTTTGTTATGCAATATCTTCTCCTATAATTTCCAAGCCATCTACAAATATTAATCATGGTAATAATTATTTTATAATTGCATCAAATCCAGAAAAAAAAGGATCTTATGTGTTAGAAGCAGTTATGGATTATCCATTGGATAAAAATAAAAATATATCACTCCAAGTTAAAGGTAAGAATTCAAATGAGAAAATATTTACTATGAACTTCTATAATGATCATAGAACAATATTTCCCCCTGAAAGTGATAATGATGTTGATCTTCTAATAAAAAGTATGAAAATGGGAAAAGATTTGATATTAAAAGCTAAATCAAAAAGAGGAACTGATACTGAGTATGTTTATTCTTTAAATGGTTTATCAAAAGCATTAGAAGATATAGGTAGATGTCAGGAATAATAACCTGTTCTATTATAATTTTTAAATTGTTTTGTATAGATATATAGATGGAAGCTTGAGAGTATTTTTACATTAAAGATCAATTTTTGGGAATAATTAAAATGACTCTTATAAGCAAAAAATCGTTAATTGGATTAAAAAGAGAAGAAATAGAAGATCTTCTTTTAACTATTAGAATCCCGAAATCACAAGTGAAGATGCTAGCTTCTCAGATTTGGAAATGGATCTATGTTAGAGGAGTGCGTGATTTCGAGTTCATGTCGGATATTTCTCAAGAAATCCGTCATCTTTTAAATCAGCATTTTAGCATTATTTATCCAGAAATAATTAAAGATAAAATTTCTACTGATGGAACACGTAAATGGTTATTACGTTTTTCTTCTCAAGATTGTAGCAAACCAGTAGATATTGAAACAGTATATATTCCCGAAAAATCACGTGGAACCCTGTGTGTTTCTAGTCAAGTTGGTTGTTCCCTTACCTGTTCTTTTTGCTATACAGGTACTCAAAAATTAGTTCGTAATCTTAATACAGAAGAAATACTACTACAAATTCTTTTAGCTCGCAGTATTTTAGGAGATTTCGCCGGTTCTGAAGATGTGAAAAATATGATAGTACCACTATTAGGGCGTAAAGTTTCTAACATTGTTATGATGGGAATGGGAGAGCCTCTATGTAATTTCGATAATGTTAAACAAGCCTTGTTAATTGCTAGTGATAGCATGGGTTTATCTTTTTCAAAACGTCGTATTACATTATCTACTTCTGGATTTGTTCCTAATATTCTACGAGTAGGAACAGAAATAGGAGTGATGCTGGCAATTTCCTTACATGCAGTCAATGATAACCTGCGTAATATACTGGTTCCTATTAATAGGAAGTATCCTATCAAAACTCTAATAGAAACATGTCGTAATTATCCAGATCTTTCAAATGCAAGACGTATTACTTTCGAGTATGTTATGCTTAAAGGTATAAATGACAGTCCTAGAGATGCTATCGAGCTAGTTAAATTACTCAAAGGAATTCCAGCAAAAATTAATCTTATCCCATTTAACCCATGGCCAGGATCTAATTATATATGTTCTGATTTTAAAGATATTGAAATATTTTCCGAATTAGTCAAAAAGGCAGGATATTCATCTCCAATTAGAAAGCCAAGAGGTCTTGATATTTTAGCAGCATGTGGACAATTAAAATCTCTTTCCAAAAGAGATAACAAGAAGCTTTCTTATTCATTAGATAACAAAAAAGATGAAAAAACAGTTGTTTCTATTGCATGATAATTTTTTACTATATTTTTTGGAATAAATATATAGATAAATATAAGAATAAAGAAGCAATATTGATCGATTATAAAAATCATAATTTGAATTAAAGAATTAGCAAAAATATCTAAAATATTAACATAATTTTTCATAAAATAATAACTATTATATAGAAACATCCAAACTAAGTTAATGCACGAAAATTTGCGCATAAAAATGCTCAAATGATAAAAAAATAATTTTAAAAAAGTATAAGTAAATTATTTTAAATAATGGATATTTGAATAATTTATACTATAAATCGTATTCTACCTTCTAATATTAATATAAAGTATTGATTTGATTTTATACGAGATAAGGTAATTGCCAATTAATATTAACATGCCCATGATCTTGCAAATACTTATTAGCTTTGGAAAAATGGCGACAACCAAAAAAACCATTATGTGCTGATAGCGGAGAGGGATGGGATGTTTTTAAAATAAGATGCTTACTATGATCTAAAAAATCATTTTTCTTATGAGCAAAAGACCCCCATAGCATAAAAACAACATTTTTAAGCTTATCATTAATTAATTTAATAACATAATCTGTAAAAATTTCCCATCCTTTTCCACGATGGGAAGCAGCACATCCTGCTTCAACTGTTAGAACGGTGTTTAATAGCAATACTCCTTCATGTCCCCAATGTTCTAAGAACCCATGTGAAGGACTAACAAAATTCACATCTTTTTCTAATTCTTTATAAATATTAGAAAGAGATGGAGGAATCCTAACACCAGGAAGAACACTAAAACAAAGGCCGTGAGCTTGACCATATCCATGGTATGGATCTTGTCCTAAAATAACAACTTTCACTTTTTCAAATGGAGTTATATCAAAAGCACGAAAATACTCAGATCCTTTTGGAAAAATTTTTTTACCCTGTTTTTTTTCTAAAACAAGAAATTGTTTTAAATTATGCATATAATCGCTATTAAAATTGCTATCTAATAATGATTTCCAACTTTCATGTATTCTGACATCCGCCATTAATATTTTTCCTGTTGCTAAAAAAATAATATTAAAAGAAACAATTCATGGTTTATAATAATGAATGGATAAATAATTACATAATTTTATGTAATTATAATATTTTTGTCTAATTTAGACAAATAATGATAATTAATACTATTATTCCCACGAAACCATAGGAGGCATAGATGATAAAATACTATCTGTATTTCCTCCTGTTTTTAATCCAAAACTAGTTCCTCTATCATATAGCAAGTTGAATTCTACATAGCGTCCACGACCCAATAATTGTTCTTGACGATCTTTTTCAGAAAATGAAATATTATAATTACGGCGAACTAATAATGGATATATTTTAAGAAAGCAATCTCCAACAGATGATGCAAAAGCAAAATCTGCATCAATTCCCCCTTCTTTTTCATTAGAATGAAGATAATCAAAAAATATTCCGCCAACTCCTCGTGTTTCCTGTCGATGAGGCAGGAAAAAATACTGATTACACCAATTTTTATATAATTCATAATCAGATACTTTATGCAGATTACATAATTTCTTTAAGTGATCGTGAAATAATAAAACATCTGGATCATCTAATTTACGACGAGATTTCAAAAATGGAGTTAAATCTATTCCTCCACCGAACCAATAAGAATTGGTAGTCATCATGCGTATATTCATATGAATAGTTGGGACATATGGATTATAAGGATGAGCAATTACTGAAATACCTGTCGCCCAAAAATCTGGACTTTTTGACGTCCCTGGAACCTGATCTCTAAAATCAGGAGATAACTCTCCATATACTGTAGATACAAGAACAGCTGCCTTTTCAAATACTCGTCCACCAGATAAAGTCGCCATATGACCTCCTCCGAGATCAGTTGCTTTAGTTTTATCACGTAACCACTTTTTAAACTTAAAAGATCCAGCTTGCACTTTTGATGGATAATATTTGCTACATTCTATCTCTAATATTTCAAATTCGGAACAAATAAGACTTTGAAGCTTTTTAAATTTATTTTCAGCTTCTTCTTTTTTCTTATCAATATTAGACGGGAAACCTGCTTCTATATCATAAAAATTCATTTTAAACCCACTTTAAAAATACTTTTGATTTTTTTAATAGATAATTTTTATATTCTATCTACTAAAATATATTTTTTATCATATATTTTTAAAAATGTTATATTAATAATATCGTCATCATCTAATGATCAATATAATATTATTTAATGATATTAATATATGAAAAGCCAATAATAAATAACATATGATATTTATAAAAAACAATTACAAGTGAAATTTTTCTTTTGGCAATTAATACTAATTTTTATCAAATAATATAAAAATAGTAAAAATAAATATTATTAAAAATGCAATGGAATAAATAAAAATTCTCTTAAACCTAAAAGAAATATTACTCAAAAATAATGAAATAATTAAAAGAAACAACTTTTATAAAATATCCACAGAAACAAAGAATTAGAATATAAGAAAACAGTTTGCAAATAATCTTTCATCGATAATAAAAAAATATTTGTTATATAAGACATATTATAAATAAATATAATATGATAGGCTTTGTAACCTATTGATAATAAGCCGTTTTTAGAGCATTCTTTCACACCTTATTTTAGGTGTGAGAGTTGTATAATGTTTATTATTGTAACCCAGCACCTTTAGAACTATACTAAAGTAGGATAAAAACGGGATTTTAGATTGACTTTTGGAGCTTTGATAGCTGTTGCTTTGGGTTTAGCCACAATGATGGCTAAAGGCTTCCACTGGATTTAACCCACCCTCTTCTGAATAATTTTAACTAATTAAACTTTAAATTGTTGACTCAAATAAGTTAGTTGTGTTTATTGATGCAATCTTATGTTGAATTTATTGTATTGGGAGATGGCTTATGAAACGCATATTATCGTTAGGGTTATGTTCTTGGTTATTGTTTGCAGGATATCCTACTTTCGCATCTAAAACTTATTATAGCTATGGATACAGTAAAAGCGGACGTTATAAAAACGTGCACGTCAATGGTTATTACAAGGCAAACGGAACTTATGTTAATGACTATTATCGTTCTTCGCCCTATAATTAATAATATCGGTGCGTGGGTTAGTATCTGCTAACCCCGCCTCTTCTGGACTATTTTATCAGTATACCAAAAGCCTAAGATGCAGGCGATAATTTCTTGTTCAAAAGCGGTTAAAACCGAAAGGGGGCTTTTATCAAATATGCCCTCTTTAACACTCCACCAAACCAATAAAGGATAAACTATAATCCAAAAAAGCGTTGTTAACGGGCGGACTAAAGCGTTAAAACCATCAATCCACCTAATGCCACTTTTGGCTTGTTGAGTTTTAATACGAGCTAGTCTTATAGGTTTATCTGCTTTTAACTCTTCAATGCCGTATTTAATCTCCGCAAGATCTATTTGAGTAGAACTGTTTATTTGGGCTAATTCTAACTTCATCTTGTCATATTCTATAGACTGTTTCTGCATCATATATTCCGATACAACATCTACTATCTTCTCAAAACTTGAGGGAACAAATCGAAGTAAAAACCTAAATATACCTCCTGCTAAAAACGATGATATCATGCCTTAAACCACCCTTTAATGCTTTTAAAAAAACATATTACAGCAGTTATGGAACTAGCTATTATACCGATAACTTTAAGAGAAGAAAATATACCCTTTGTCGTATTAAGAATACGCAATATCTCTTCTATACCCTCTTGCTGTTTAGATATGGAAGATTGAAGACTTAAAAATTCTTTTCTAGTGACGTATTGTTTAGATATGTCTTTTTGATTTTTAACTACAGAAGCTTCAAAATCTGAGAACTTTTCTAATGTAACAAATTCTTTTCTTCTAGCCATTTGTTATTTCTTCCTGTAACCAATAAGTCTTATTGCCGTGATGATCCCATTCAGATATCCCGAATACACGCCATGTCTTGGCTTTGTTTTCAGCACTAGGCATTAACGCATTGCTTCCACCATGTTTATATCCGCTGGAATCTTCACATGGATATTTCCAAGCAACAATCTCCGATCCAGAAACTAGATCCCAAAGCCTGTAGGTCTTGCCCCCTTTCAATTCAGCTCCAAAAACACCAGTACGATGCTTCAACGATTCCTTGATGATCTCATCTATTGTATGATCGTTAAACTTAATATCCCTTGGAGAAATAGAAATACGATTACCAAGATCTCCATCTTGTCCAGCTACAACAATGTTAAGTTTATCCCCACGAGAGAAAACGTAATGGGTGTCTTTACCCTGCATGTCCTTAAAAGTAATGGATGGGGTATGTGCTTCGGCTTTCTGTTTTAAAACCAAATTACCAGTGGGGCTAAAATACTCTTTTAATGGCTCTAACTCTTTAAACTTCTTCTCCATAGCTTCTAACTCTTGTTTTAAAGTAATTATATTGCCTGATACAGTAGCACTTATAGACTTTTCTACCGCTTGTAATTTATTATCCAATGTCTGTAAGCGGGTATCCAATGTTGTAGTATCAACTAAATTGTTCATACGACTTTGCATCGTTTGTAAATCAACAAAATTGTCTTTTAATGTAGATGTACTAACAGTTTTTATAGCAACGGTGCTTTCAGGATCTATAACCTCTTGTAGCCAATACCATCTGTCGAAGTAATTACTACGAGTCCTTCCTATAATACGCCACGTCTTGGCTTTGTCCTCGTCGCTAATACTTAGACTAAGGCTAGCCGCAGTGCTCAGATAACCGCTACTATTCTCACTAGGAGTTTCCCAATAGTCAATAAAATCACCACTAATAGTGCTCCAAAGCTTATATTCAAGCCCTGGTTTTAAAACTGCACATTTTACCCCCGTACGACCGTTAAGAAGACCAAGAAAAGTAGGCATTAATCTACGTGTTATTTCATCAAAAATACTGGGGTCAGAACCTCCTATAAACTTCTGACCATTAATATAGACATCTTTATCTTTATAAAGTTTGATATAAGCTCTATAAACTTTATCGTCACCCACTGCTCCTATAGCTAAGGCTTGAAACTTGCTGTCTAAGTCCATATATATTTGAGCTGCTAGTTTGCCTGCACCATTATTAAAATCTATTGCGGGATTAATATTACAACTATCATCATATCGTAAGGAGAGATTATGCCTATTTAACTGACTTTGTATCCCTTTAAGATACTCACGGGTTTTAGGATCTAATCCCTCTATCTTAGAAAGGTCAATTTGATCAACTTTCTTACAAAATCCTTCGGTATATGCTGATAAGGATTGTACCTGCTGTGCTGTTTCATCTGTCTTAGCGGTTAAAGATTGGATCTTCTCTTCTTTTGCTTCTATTTTTTGTTCTATTTTATCTGTCTTAGTAGCTAAGGATTGGAGTTTTTCTCCTTTTTCTTGTAATTTATCTTTAATACCTGATTCAACAGTTTCTATTTTCTGTGCGATATCTTCGGTTTTTACGTGTAATGCATCAACTATATCTAATCGAGAATGGATGGGATCTAGGTCTGATTCTCTTACCAAAGAATGCGGGGATTTTTTGTCATCTCTATCATATACTTTTAGTTTTTGACGCTTTCCTTCAAAAATTGTTAGCACAGAATTGGAAGAGGCATAGTTATTAGAAATTAACTTTAATACACCATCCTCAGTATCTACCTCAAAATCTGCCTCAGGAGCTAACTCGTGCATAACACCTTCATCAGCGGTGATTTCCGCATGAATAAACAAAGGGTCTTTAACCCCCCACGGAATTATAAAATCAGCATCGGAAGATAAAAGGCAATAGGAAACTGATTTGTTTTGTTCAAAATTCTGTATCATTATCTATACCTTTTTTCTCTTTCGTTTTGCTTTTTCCTATAAAGTTCCGCTCTTTCTCTCCCGCCTGGATTAATTATATCTGCTAAAGAATTTCTGATATAATGATCAAATGCCCCTTTAACATACCAAAGATTTTGATAAGGAATAAAATAGTTTAGGAGTTCATTCGCCATTTTCGCATTAGCCTTTGGTTGTTTTGAAGGTTTATCCTCCTTAATGGCATCGTAAACACTTGATGCGAGTCTGAGAGTACTTGCGGGAGCAGAGCCTAATACGTTCAATGCCGTATCACCAGCACTTTTGCCTCCTAATGGAGTATATTTATCAAAATGTGTAACTGCGTTTAAGACAGCTTTTGCATAATCTAGAGGATCTGTTATATCAAATCTTGGCTCTTTCCCATAAATAAGAGGTATGAGAACATTCCTTATAAGCTCTTCTGTTACAAGAGAAAGCACAGCAACTTGTGCCCTATATACATTAGCTCCTACACCATCCTTAAATCCTCGATTAGCTTCTAGTAAATGTGTCCTTACAAAAGAAATAGGCATAACCATAAATTGAGACATCAGTCTCAATACGTTCCCGCCCAGACCTTTACCAGCTATCAACTTAGTATCTTGCAAAGTAGCACCAACAGAACCCCTAGCATGGTCTTGAACCGTTGACCAAATAAGCGTTCTATATTTATTCGCTAAATTGCTTTTAACCGTATACGCATTTTCGCCTGTTTTTAAAAACGGCGTTAAGTGTTCATCAGCGATATTATAAATGTTTTTATCAGTTAAATACGTCCCTTTACCGTTAAAGCTTTCAGGTTCAGCTAAAGATAAAAGCTTCAAATCACGCTCGGAAAATCTGTGTGTTTCAACTATAGCGTAAAAAGACTGTTCGCCTATTTTCTTCTTTAATGACGTCATATCTTTAAAGTTACGAGTAAGTTTACCGACATAGTTTTGAAGAGAGGCTGATAAACCCCTAACTATCATGTTATCCATCGCGGTCAAACCCTGCCAATCTAGGGCTTTTTGTGCCATTTTTCCCACAAAAGATCGGCTGTTTGTCTCTAAATCATGCGATAAACCCGTCCTAGCATGATCAATGCCAACGGCAATATGATTGATAAACTCACGTTTCTCTTTAGCAGTGAGCCTTGCTATCGGCGATGCAGACCATGTATCACTCACAGTTTGCTTCCATGATGTACCTACCCGTTTCGAAGCATGTACAATGGAATTGACAGCATCCACTGAGACATACAAGACCTGAGTACCAAACTTCACTACTACTTGCCATGCCAGCTCTAAATCAGTAATTTGATCCGTTATAGTAGAGGGCTCTTTACCTCGGGTTAAACGGTCAAAAGCGTCTTTTGCATCTTTCCCCTCTCGTTCTAATCTTTTTAACGCTTTATCCCTTGCCTGATCATCCGCCTTATGACGTTCTGTAATGCTTTTCCTGTCTCTCTCATAAGTGCTTGCTAAGACAAATTCAAAATTCTCAGAAGCATTCGCTCCAAACTCCCTTGCAACAGCAATATCACGAATAAGATTGTTAAAGGAACTACCCATCATTCCGTCAATAGTTACTTCTGAGCCAAATTCTTCCATAGCACTAGCTAAACCCTCTGGGGTATAATGAAGTTGACGGGGCTGACGTAGGCGTCCTCCAATAAATCCCCCGTGTCTAATGCTTCTAGATGAACCCGCAATTACCTTGTTCCTACCTTCTGATGCTAAAGTCTCGTAAACATCTCCAACAAAAGAACGCAAGGATTCCGCATCCTTAATACCCCGCCTTTGATACTCGACAAGATCTAGGCGAGGTATCGTCCTTTCAACAAATTCCTCTTTAGTCACTGTAGATATCTTCCTAAAATCCATCGGTTGAGGGGTATAATTCTCCAAAGGATGAAACTTTATACCCGCGACTTCCGCCTCTTTAACAAGATAATCCATATTATCATGAAACGTTTTTGCCAGTTTAACTGCCTCAGGACGAACATTCTTATCCCCACGAAGTGCTAGCATAAGTTCCCTATTGGCTTTAGGATCATTGACAAAACCCGCAAATTTAGATCCATAAGTGCGGTATTCTGCAAATTTGTCGTTAATTACTCTTTTATATTGACCGATCGATGCCTCCACAGAACCCCCGCCAAAAGACTGATGGGCAATTTGGGATTTTAAATGATATGTTTGTAAGTCTTTACCCTCTTGTAACCCAGCTAAAAGCTCATAAGGCTTAAGACGAGAAGAATCAGAGAAAAAAGACTGTTTAGCCCGATTGCCTACTCTGTTAATTTGCTGATCTAACGACAAATTAGAAAAATCCGCATATTTCGAACCCTCAAACTCCCATGCTTCCCTAATATGAAATTCAATATGTTCTATATCAGCATCGCTTAGTTTGAGTTCCCCCGCCGCTTTCCTAACCGCCGTAATACATTCTTCCTTCATCCGTTAAACCCCAAATAAACAGTTAAGTGCCGCCTTGAAAACATCTTTCTTAGACAGCTCAATATCTCTTGTAATCTTTTCTTTAATCTCTGGCTCATGAGCAAAAGTCTGTTCTAATTCCATCAAACGCCGTTCATACTCAGGTACTCGAGGAGATAAAGGGTCGTGTTCAATCGGCGTTCGAACTTCCTTTTGTTTAGGAGATAATTCCTCGCCTTGCTTCAAAAGATTATTCAGTTCAGGACTTAACTTAAGTTCAGGCTTGCTAATCATCTCTTTAGCCATCAAGTCCATCTGAACAGGATCAACTGTTATATCTTCCCCTCTTCCCATGGACTCAATGGCTTGTTCTAATGTACTTGCGTGTATCTCAGATGATTGATGCGTGGTCGGAATGCCTTGAGAAGAAGTAAGTATATCGTCAATATCATTTTTAACTACTTGGGCTATATCAACTTCGTGAGGCTTTATATCCGAGCCAAAATGACCTTTTTTGCCATGTAATCCACCCAAAAAACCACCTATAATAAGTTCCGCTCCAATCTGAGTTGCTTCTAACTGAGAGTACTGTTTAGCTAACTCTGGATAACCTTTTTCCTCTAAACGTTTCCCAATGGTTTGCCTCTCCCCTAAGCCAAAAGCAACATTGGTTACACCACCAGTTACAGCTTTTGTTACCAGTGATTTGCCATATACCCCAGCAAATTGACCTCCTACATAAGTAGCACCCGCGCTGACAGCACCCCCCGTTCTAGCCGTGTTAAGGTCAACCCCTTCATCTCTTAATTCTTTAACTGTCCTTGTTCCAGATGCAACACTGGCAGTCGCCACCCCAACAGCTGGATTAAACCCAGAAGATATAAATCCTGTACCAAAAGAACTTAAAAAATGACCAACACTATGAGAAACACCACTTAAAATACCAGCTTCTTTATCTACAGAATACCAAAGTCTCTTGTTATAATGCTTTTGCGGATTATAGTAACCTGCAAACGTAGGAAGAGTAGTAACAAGATCCACCTCGCCTTCTACTACCCCCTTAGCAAATTCTGGAATAGTACTCGCTATGTCCGTCCATAAACTATAGGGCTGTTTCTCGGGGAGATCACGCACCCTCCCAGACCGCATAACAGACTGCTTTCGCTTCTCCAATTCTTCATCAGTGATAATCATTCAGCATCCCTAATGGTTATAATTAATGGCTTCTTAGTCTTAGGATCAAGTACGTAGTCTCTTCCAAATTTAACTGCGTATTTTCTATCACCTTCAATGGTCTCCTCCCAATTTTCATACCCGACATCCAAATCTCCCGAATGTCCAGCATTGGTAAGAGCTTCTTTTGACTTTTTATCAAAAACGTCTGTAAACCTTGTAGAATCCATACCGCGAGGAGGAATAAGATAAGAGCTCTCATTCACCTTCACAGGTAGGTTGCCTACAACAAATTTAAAAGAATGTTCCAAATTCCCATCAAATTTGGATGCTTCTCGAAAGAGAAATGTGTCCCCCCAAGTTTTTTTGGGGGCTTCATCGAAAGAAAACTCTTTAGATCGTAAAAGCTGTCCTCTCATATGATATTCTGTCAACTTAAGTACTCTAGCAAATTCCGCATCGCCTCCATCATCTAGAGTCGCAAAAGAATTCCCATATTTAGATCGAAACTTTCTTTCAATCCATGGAGTAATACCTTCATTTATAGCATCTTTTATATTCTCCCCTCTATTACGGGATTTATCTTTATAACCTCTTATGATATCCTGAGCTTCCAAAGGATCTGCACTTAACAGCAACCCAACTTCACCTAAAATAGGGTGTTCTAGATTCTTCATCGTCTCAATCCAAGTTGGGTTTTTTAATCCCCCTATATATTCAGAATAAGCTTGCAAATGTTTTGTAACGTCAGCCGATTCTAATTTATCCAGATATGCGGTTAGTTTGCGTCCTTCTTCCTTGGAAATAATCGGGCTTTTAACCCTATACATCTTCTCCATCGTATTAGAGAGTTCTTTACGACTAACGAAAAAATCCCCCCAATGAGATGGATCATCAGGTAAATCACCAGTTAATCCTTTTTCTTTAGCCCATTTGATAGGATCTTCTTTCCTATCCTTGGCATTCTTCACTAAAGAATGTTTAAATTTGCTATACTCATTGTTTCTATATTCCGCCCCTGTTAAGTCTTGGGGTGTTGGTTCAAACTTCTTTAACTCTTCTTGCCATTCACCCTCAGGAGCAATAGAAAGAGAACCAAATTTACCAACTAAGCTAACTTTATAGCGTAGTCGCGAATAAATCCCCGCTCCGTCGCTTTCCCCATACACCTTCTTGATATTATCTTCCGACATCTCAGGATCATCTAGTTGAGCAGGAAGGTAGCCACGGTCTAAAAACGAAATAATGTTTTTAATCTGTGCCCCAAGTCGTGATTTCTTCTCTTGTCTACCTTGAGTGCTTGAATTAGCAACGGTATGCAAAATAGAAAGCCTCTTCTCCGTGCTAAGATATCGCCAACCCTCAAAAGGAATGTAATCACCTGACGAATTAAGTACTTTATCCACTTCAAAAGGGGTGTTATCTATAATATCCGCAATGCTTGCATTAGGATCATTCGCAACAGACTTTTCTGGATGCTTCTGACTAGAAGTTAAAAAAGGAATATAAACATTAGGATTATTATATACATGCCAATCAGCTTGAGCGTTCGCCAACTCAGTGATCCCTTTTTGTGAAAGGTTCTCCTTAGTCTTAATATCCAAAGGAGCTTCATTATATGATTTAGTTAAAATCTCCTTTTTATCTTTAAAATTATCGTCAGATCCATTTAAACGAATAGAGTTAGAAGCAGATAGTCTAATCTCTGTCAAAGCATCTTTCGCCCTTTGCATCCGAAGACCTATCTCATATTCATTAGCCTTTAACTTAAAATTCTTAATCGAGTTATCCATCTCTGTCTTAATCTTTATCCCTACTTCAGGATGAGAAATATTTGATAACAATTTACCGTAAAGAGGCTTAATATCTTTATTTATAATATCATCTAAATTGCGTCTTACCTCAGTTTCGTCTTTCCCACGAAGATTAAGTAGCTTCTCATTAAACGTTCTCTCAGCTTGTTCAGAAGCTTGCATATAGTCATTATATGCTTTAAAAGACGCTTGACTCTTGTTAATGTTATCTATAACTTTAGCCGTATTAGCTAAAGCATGGGAAACATTTCTTATACCTTCAGCCTCACTAGGTCTTTGTAAGACATGGTCTTTAGAAGGTGTAGCGGGCGTCGCATTAGAAATGTAAGGTGTAAAATCCGTCATAATGATGTCTTATTGCCGTATCGAGATTGTTGTTGTTTCCATTGGGATTGTTGATTAAGTATACCCACAATATCTCCAGTAGTTTCTAGGAAATGACCCCACGTACTCCATTCTTGTGCCTTCTGCAACTTACCTATATTGCCTTTTAGCCACTCAGACTCCTCTGTAAAACGTTTGGATTTTTGCTCTCCTGATTTTAAAATAGTGGCTCTCTCACCCTCCATCTCAGCTAAAGTTTGACCCATCCATAACTCTTGTATCATCGGATCAAATCCCATTGATGACATACGTATTTTCATTTGAGATGCTTGAAACACATGTCGCTTACGAGCTTGCGATGCTTGAGAAAGACCTTCTAAATAAGCAAGCCTACTGTTATCTTCCGCTAGCCTCTTACGCTCCTTCTCAGTATCAATAGCTGACTCCGTTTGGGCATAGGATTGTTTAGCATTGAGCCAGCCAGATATTCCTGCAATAGCAACCGATGCCCCAATAAAGGCTAATCCCCAAGGGGTTGTGGCTCCTAATACAGCACCAATGGCTCCTAATCTTGCTGAGCCAGTACCAGCAGCCGCACTTATGCCCATAAAGCTACACCCCTGTTCCTAAATTGATAATGAAGGAAGTTATTACCCCAGTATCAGCACCACTTTGCCGAAACAATAATCCATCTTGAGGACTAAAACCTCCTGTTGGAAAAAATCTAAATTCCCCAGAATCAGCGTTTTTTTCCAGACCCTTAACTGGATACATCTTTTGATAGTCTGTACCAACTTCAAGGTTTCTGGTGTTTAAAACCCGTACGCTACTAGATATGATACGTCTCGGCTTCCCACTTAAACTGTTGAATGCATCATTCGTATCAATGCTTGGAAGTTGCCCTAATGACGTATAGGTATAGCCAATACGATCACCCGTATTTAATACATCTCCATCTTTATAAGGCGTAATAGAACCATCTGATGATACCTTAACCGCTTGGCTTTCTCGCTTGGAAGAATCTATAGTAGAAGGAGCTAAACGCTTCTGATATTTTATGTAACTAACTATCTCAGCACTAACTTGGTCAATTACAACTTTAGCTTCCTTAAGACTAGATTCTATAAGTTTTAACCTATCCAAAAAAACTGGTGATGGGAAAGGATAGGCGGTACCAGAGCGTACCCTAGAAAATCCTTTTGTTATCTCTCCGCCTATGTAATTATCCTTGGTTGTTATTTCATTAAACCGTGCTAAAGATATGCTCGATTTGCCACTATCATAACGAGCTTTGATAACCATATAAAAATTATCGGATCGTTTTCTAGACCTATGCCCCTTTCTTAAAAGACGTAGGGCAGAATCATAATCTCCTTGATCCATCTTTTTATTTGCCTCAGAAACAAAGCCCGAAGCTTCGGTATTTAAATTTGTAAATAACTTACATAGTTCCTCATCCTTAATATCAGAATTCTTTAGATACTCAAGTTCAGTCGACCCCATATCAGGTAATTTGTCAACTCTTCCCGCTAAATCATTAAGTTTTTTCAATAAAACAATATATTTACTGGATAAAAGGCTCGTATTTCCTTTAAGATTGAGCCATCTATCTCGGGTATTTTGTAAATTATTAAGAACATGTATGAACTTGTCATAGAAATTTTCTATATGTATATGCCCGATATCAAAATCTTTATGTTTACGAGCTTCTATAGCTTGTTTAAGCCTTGTTTCCTGATCATCAATAAAGCTTTGGATCTCAGCATAAATTTTCTCTATAGACTCATCTCGCACCTGTTTTATTTTATCTGACTGTTGATCAAGCGATCGGCGTAACGGAGGATAATTCCCCCAAGAATCACGAAATGGAACAGATTCAAGAGCAGATATAGTGTCTTTTAATTTAGCTTCGGTTTTCGTAGTATCTGCAACCACGGCATCATTCGTCTCTTTAACAAAATCATTATATGCATCCAAAATACGTAAACGCACCGCTTCTAATTTAGCGGATCTTGTAGTAACATCAGATCCTGTATATTCATCTGAATCTATACACTTCTGCAATAAGTCAGAAGATTCTTTAGCTTTGTTAAACAAATTTCTAAAATCGTCAAAAGACAAGTACTTCTTTTCTGCATCTAGAACTCTATTTTGAAGATATAGTATTCTAGCGTCTATCTCTTGAAGCGTTTTCTGCTTGTTTTCTGCCATGTTGATTCCTTCTTTATGCTCTGTTTGGTTATTTTGCATAGAGCCACAACCTCCTAAAACCAAACCTAAAAAGGCTATAGTTCCTATTATAACTTTATTCATCAGCTCATTTTCCTATTATTTTGTTCTATGCCTGCAAGTCCATCTATCATATCAATAGCCTGATATGTATTAGCCCTTTGAAAATCACCCAATCTTTCTAATGATTGGATAACCTCTCCTTGAGGAGCTTTTCTTTCTACTAAAAGCCATAATTCGTCTTGCCCCCTAATAAAATTAGAAAAACTGTTCAAAGAGCAAACTTTAGAATCCTTGCCCCCTAAAGAATGCGAATGCCATGCACATATTCCATTCTCAGGATCAAAAGTACAGCCTACTAATTCACCATCTGTTCTTAAAACCCAAATAATAGAATATGGACTATGCTGAAAAGATATCTCTTTTACTCCTCTCAACATCATATGTTCTGCTAAAATGTTTAAATCATTAAATTGGTAACCTTCTCTATTCTTATAAATTACACTAATAAGTGATCTACCAGAATCTTGCACGAAAACGCAACTTTTTTCAACCATAACTGGCGGAACCGAAACACTACCAAAACCGCTTAAATATTCTACAGAAATATCTTTAATATCTTTCACACCTTCCATTTTACAAAGCCATAAACCAGAATCAGCCCCAATAAAAAAACCACGTTGAGTACTAAGCACCCATTGGATATTCTGTTTGGTATAAGAACTTAAACACAGACTTAAAGAGCTATTTAAATCAGATGCTCCTATATCTTTAGAAAAAGGCGTAAAATCGGTAAAATCTTGATGAACGGATAAATGAACCGTCTGGCTATTATGCTTATTGCCATTAAAAATTAAACGGTTCTCATGGAAAGAAACAAAAGAAGGATAGCCCTCTTCTTCTCCCCATTCTCCAAACGACCAGTCATTGGTCGGTATATCATCTTGAATAGGACGATTATCACCTATATCAACTAAAACACAAAGAGAGGTTTTAAACTCTTTAATTATCCCTCTCGTCCATATTAAATGCTTATCGCCCTCCTCTGCGCATCGTTGGTCAGCTTGTTCGGCATCTATTGCTATGGAGTCTAAATATCCTGATACATCAAGTGTTTACGCACAAGAAGGTACTGTTGCACATAGTATTTTAGAAGAATGCCTAAAAAACAATTGTGATGCAAAAGAATTTAAAGGGCAAAAGCGGGTTATTGAGGATAGCACTTTCGAGGTTAATTCTGAGATGGTTAGTTCTGTTCAATTGTGCCTTGATTACGTCCGTTCTTTTGACGGTTCTATAACTACAGAGACGACATTTTCATTAGAGGCAGTAACAGGTGAGACAAGCGGTCAAGGAACAGTTGATGTTGTTATTGACTGCGGTGATGTTTGGCACATTGTAGATCTAAAATATGGTGCTGGCGTTGCGGTTGAAGCTCAAGATAACCAACAATTGATCCTTTATGCATTAGGGGTTTTAGACGCTTGGAGTACTTTTTGTGGCGAGCCTTCAAAAGTTGTTTTAACGATAGTTCAACCCAGGGTTCGCGGTCAAGATCCTATTAAAACATGGGAGGTAACACCCGATGAATTACATAAAAGACAAAAATTGTTTTTTGAGAGCGGACAAGAGGCATTAGCTATCAAGAAATCTAACGTTATTCCGTATACTGCTTATCAACCGAGTGAAAAAGTCTGTCGTTTTTGTAAAGCAAAAGCTCGTTGTCCCGCATTAGCTAGAACTGCAGTTCTTGCTACTAATCAACCTTTGAACAACTACGAATTATCAAAAGCTTTAGACACATTACCATTAGTGGAAATGTATATTAAAGCGGTTAGGCATGAGGCTTTTAGAGCGTTAAATGCGGGAGAAACAATACCTGATTACACATTGAAAGAAGGGAGGAAAGGCAACAGAACATATAGGGATGAACAGGAGGCAAAGGAGTTATTAGGGCGATTATTTGGCGATAAGGCTTTTAGGAATGTTCTTATATCTCCTGCTGAAATGGACAAATTAGTCCGCGTTGAAGATCTTAGCGATGAAGATAGATCAAAGCTTGAACAGCTTGTTATCAGGCCTGAAGGGAAGCAACAAGTAACAAGATATGAAACAGAAAACTTAAAAATAGCGAACATATCCGAGTTTAATAAAGTAGCATAAGGAGAGTATATCATGTCAAATGTTGTTAGGGTTCAAATAAAAGGTAGATTGTCGTATCCTTCGTTATTCCAACCTAAGGAATCAAAATTCAAGAAAGAGCCGATGTATAGTGCTGATATTTTGTTTTCTAAGAAAGACAAAGAGCAGTTTAAGATATTAGATGATGCGAGACGACAAGCGGGACAAAACAAGTTTCCCAATCGTGATTACTCTTGGGTATTGAGGGAGGCTGAACGCAGTCAATCGTTGTTGATTAAAGACGGCGATGCAAAGCTTGATCGTTCTAATGACCCAGATAAATACAGGGAAGCATACGAGGGAAAATGGTATATCACTGCAACAAATAGCCAACAACCTACTATAGTAGATCAACACGCTTATCGGCTAACAGAGGATACAGGACTATTTTACGCAGGATGTCATGTTGTCGCACTTCTCAATATCGGTTGTTATGACTTTGAGAACACAAAAAGAGGGTTCACTAATACCTTACGTGGAATTCAATTCATCAAGGATGATACCCCATGGCAAGGGAAACGTACTGCTGATATAGGCGAGTTTCAACCTCAAGAGGTAACGGAAAACGCTGATGTTTCTTGGGCGGATTGATGTCATATTTGTTTTTAGACATTGAGACACGAAGTCCTTTAAAACTTCAGAAAGTGGGAACTTATGCATATGCTGAGTCAGCGGAAATTCTGCTATTGGCATATGCTATAGGTAACCAAGTTGTTCAAGTGTGGGATTTGACTATTGATAAGATTATGCCTGTTGAGTTAGAGCGGGCATTTTCTGACCCTACTGTTTGCTGTGTAGCTCATAACAGTTCTTTTGAACGGGTGTGTCTTAAGTTGTGTTTAGAGGTTGATATCCCAGTTCATCGCTGGAAATGCACGATGGTTGCTTCTCGTATAGCTGGGTTACCTGCGTCGTTAGAAGCTGTATGCCAAGTGCTAAAACTGCCCGAAGAATATAGCAAAATGGCTGTTGAGGGCAAGAAGCTTATTCGTAGATATTGTTATGGTGAATTAGGCTTAGTTAAAAAGGATGATTTTTGGGGGTTATTCAAGGAATATTGCCTAAAAGACGTTGAGGCATGTAGGGAGATTTTTAGGAGGTTACCCTCTGTTATAAATTCTGAGATGTCATTATGGGTTTTAGATCAGATAATTAACGATAGAGGATATCAGATAGATTTAACTTTGGCTAATAACGCAGATCAATATGTGAAAACGGCTAATAGACAACTAGATGCGGAAACTCGTAAACTTACTGATAATCAAGTGTGTTCATCACGTTGTGTAAGTTCTTTACTTGAGTGGTTATCAGAAAATGAACAAGTTGTTTTAGCTGACTTGAAGGAGAGTACTATTGAACAAGTTTTAAGTAATAGTACTTTAAGCCAACGTGCCATTTGTGTATTAAGGAACAGGTCTGAGGCATCACGTTCTGCTCCACGTAAATATCAAGCACTAATTGATGCTGTGTCATCAGACGGAAGATTACGAGGCACTTTGCAGTTTTACGGTGCAAGTCGTACTGGACGTTGGGCTGGTAGATTGTTTCAACCCCAGAATTTACCACGTCCTAAAAGTTCCACTGCAGAAATTGAGCAAGCAATAGATAATTTCATATCTTCAAGAACTGTTAAAGACCCGATTAAATTAGCCAGTGATTGTATCCGTTCAACTATTATAGCATCTCCAAATAAAAAGCTTATTGTTGCGGATTTATCAGGTATTGAAGCCCGAGTTTTAGCGTGGATTGCGGGTGAGCAATGGAAGTTAGATGCTTTTATTCGAGGCGATGATATCTACAAATTGGCTTATGCTAAAGCGTTTAATATCCCATATGGGACAGTTAGTAAGTCTCAACGTTCTATTGGTAAAGTTATGGAGTTAGCACTAGGCTATCAAGGCGGGGCTAAAGCGTTTTTATCCATGGCATCCACCATAGGCTTGGATTTGCAACAGATGGCGGAACAAGTTAAATCCACAGCGTCAATTGACGATTGGGAACAGGCTGAAAATAGTGCAATTTGGATGCGAGAAAATCACCCAAAAAACAGCATTGATAACTTCTTGATAGGTACGGCTTGCGAACTACTAAAAGGAGCTTGGAGGAAAAAGCATCCAAACGTAGTATCTCTTTGGGAGAGAATGCAAAAAGCTTTTAGAGAGATTTTAAATTGTGAGCGAAACGTAGTATTAAGCATCAACCACTTATTAAAACTTAGAAGAACGAATAACACAATCCAGTTAGAACTACCATCATCTCGGCATTTATCATATGTTGACGTGCGAGATACAAACGGTGAACTTAGCTATTTAAGTACAATACAAGCTGGATTTAGAGAAAAGACTTACGGGGGCAAGTTAGTAGAAAACGTTGTACAGGCTATAAGTCGAGATATTTTAGTTAACGGCATGTGGAATGCTTCATTGATGGGTTATGACATAGTTTTAAGTGTACATGATGAAATCGTATCTGAAACCCATGATATTCCTAATTATAATGCAAACGAACTTTGTTCGTTAATGGCAGAAGTACCTTTTTGGGCTAATGGTTTACCACTCAAAGCTGAGGGTTATGAGGCTTTGAGGTATCGCAAATGATTAAAGAGTCTGTATTAGAGCAACGATTGGTTAAAGGTGCTAAAAACCTTGATTGTTTTGTCCGTAAAATACAGTTCATAAGCCACAATGGTTGTCCTGATAGACTACTTATCACACCTACTGGATATCTTTTTTGGGTGGAAATGAAAACCGCTAAAGGCAGATTATCAACAGCACAAAGGCGGGAATTGGAGTTATTACAACGTTACGGACAACGTATTTATGTTCTCACCTCTGTTGGAGAAATAGACGGTTTTTTGGAGATGTTAAAATGTTACTTAACTTAGCTCCGCATCAAAACAAAATGGTAGATTGGATATTGACACATAGACGATGTGCGTTATGGGCATCTATGGGTTCTGGCAAAACTGCTAGTGTGTTGTTTGCGTTATCTGTTATTAGGATTACCGATCCCAGTCCTACTCTTGTTATCGCTCCTTTAAGGGTTGCTTCTTTAGTTTGGGGTGAAGAAGTAAAACGCTGGTCGGCTTTTTCCGATATGAGAGTATCTACTATTATCGGCAGTGAAAAACAACGTATAAAAGCTCTTAATACTCCTGCAGAAATATACACAATTAATTTCGAAAATCTCCCTTGGTTGATAAAATACCATTTTAAAACTTGGCGGTTTGCAACAATAGTCGTTGACGAAAGTACAAGGCTTAAATCTTTTAGAACCCATCAAGGAACCAAACAAACCAGAGCCTTAGGCAAAGTAGCTTTTAGCAAAGTAGAACGCTTTATTGAATTAACGGGCACACCATCCCCTAATGGCTTAATTGATTTATGGGGTCAGCTTTGGTTTTTAGATAAAGGTGAGAGGTTAGGTAGAGTTTATCGGGTATTTACATCCCGTTGGTTTAATAGTGTACAAGTAGGTTCACATGTAGGAGCAGTTAAACATATCGCACATGACACTTCACAGAAAGAAATAGAGGATAAATTATCCGATTGCTGTTTGTCGTTAAATATCGCTGATTATCAGGATATTGATAAACCGATTAAATCTGTACACAGGATAGAGTTACCTAAAAAAGCTTTAGCACTATATCAAAGGTTTCAAAAAGAGATGTTCTGTGAAATTCAGGAATCAACTATTGAGGCTTTCAACCCAGCTTCTAAAACCGTCAAATGTCTTCAATTAGCCAATGGTGCTTTTTACGTTGATGAAAATAAAAACTGGCAAGAAGTGCATGACGTCAAAATCAAGATGTTAGAATCTATAGTAAGTGAAGCGAACGGATCTCCTATTTTAGTTGCTTATCATTTTAATAGTGATTTATCCAGATTACAAAAAGCCTTTCCTTTTGCGAGAAAATTAGATCAAAACCCGCAAACGGTTATAGACTGGAATAACGGTGATATATCCCTACTCCTTGCTCATCCTGCCTCCTGCGGTCACGGGTTAAATCTACAATACGGAGGGAATATCCTAGTGTTTTTTTCCCTGTGGTGGGACTTAGAACAACACCTACAAATCATCGAACGTATCGGCAATACAAGACAGAAACAAGCGGGATTAAATCGGGCGGTTTTTATCCATTATTTAATCGCCCGAAACACCATTGATGAAATCGTTTTAAAGAGGTTACAAACCAAAGCCAGCATACAAGATTTGTTATTAGAAGCTCTGAAACAGGAAACAAAATGATGAACTATGAATATAACTACACAATACATGATATCGGCTTACATGCTCGTACGGAGGAGATAACCACCCTGTTATCCATAAAATAGGATATTAATATGCCATTTATATTTGTGTTAATAGGAGCTTCAGGCGTTGGCAAAACCACTTTAGCTAAAGCCGTTATTAAATGTTCTGGAAATCTCATCATGCCTGTTGGTGTAACCACTCGTAAACCTCGAATTGGTGAGAAACAAGGGGCAGATTATCAATTTATCTCTCATGAAACATTCAAGCAATGGCAACAAGAACAGTTATTTATTGAAACCGCAGTTTATCGAAATGAACAATACGGATTGCTCAAAAGCGACATACTTGAGACATTAGACAATGGATTTGACATCTTAACCATCCTAACACAGGAAGGCTTACAGATCTTTGAAAAGCTCTTTGGCAAACAAATAGTTTCTATATTCATATCTCCTCCTCATGAACAAGAGTTACAGCGAAGAAGACTTAAAAGAGGATATATACAAGAGGTTAAAGGGGAAAATGACATATTCGGAATGAACAGAGCTTATCACTTCAAAATTACCAATGATCATCTCGGTATCACCTGCCAACAAATAATCCGTATTAGAAATAATATAAACAACCAATGTTAATTATATTATTTTTTAGGATCGCCTTTTTTCTCTGAAGAAGAACCTTCATCCTTTTTACTACTATCTTCCCTAGCTTTTTGTTGCACTGCATTAAGAATATTAGGATCACTAAGAGTTTGTAATACAAGTGCTTTATTTTCATCTGATAGCTTATCAATAGCTCGTTCTAACTCCCTATACTCTCTAATACTCACTCTCCTTTCTGCACTCCCTTTATTCATTGCAACGGATTTACCCTTATTTGGGTCTTTTTTAGGAGCTGCGAAAACGAAATTAGAACCCATCATCATCATGCTAACAACAGCAATAGCTAATACCCTAAACATATTAATACCCTTTCATCTCATACGTTAACATATTCGATAATACAATAAAAAGTTGATTTGGCAACCCAAGATTTTATTTGAAAGAGTTGATGCTAGAATGGAACGGGATTTCAGATTAACTTTTGGAGCTTTGATAGCTGTTGCTTTGGGCTTAGCCACAATGATGGCTAAAGGCTTTCACTGGATTTAACCCATTTCCTTCTGAATAATTTTAACTAATTAAACTTTAAATTGTTGACTCAAATAAGAGAAACATGGTTGTTGATACAATCTTAGGATTGTTCAGGTACATCATATTATCGATAAATTAAATGTTAGGAGAATAAATGTTAATGAAGGAATTTTTACAAAATTTATGGATGGGAAAAGAAAGTTTAGGGAAAACTTTTTGGTCTGTTATCGCCATATCTGTATTTGCATATGTTTTTTCACGGATGTTATGTCTTGCGGGCTACAGTGGAATCCCATATGCACCATACGGCTGCTTATGCCTACCGTGTTTGGCTATTTATGCTTTTCGTAGCTACCTCACAGGAATTTTGTTATACGTAGCTTATAAAGCTTATAAGAAGGATAATATATGGGCTTTTTTTATTTTAGTAGCCCACACATCATTATTTGCAATAATGATATTATCGATGATACCGACAACAATAATAGTGCCTCTTAATTGGTCTACTGATTTTAGTTATTCTCATGGATCAGAAGTAGCAGTCATGTATTATAATTTTATCACACTATTTATTTTATATACTAGTTCTAGTATGTTGGGAGTGTATCGCACAGCAAATAGATATAACAAGGAGCACATCACAAATTAAGTTTAACCCCGCCTCTTCTGGACTATTTTATCAGTATACCAAAAGCCTAAGATGCAGGCGATAATTTCTTGTTCAAAAGCGGTTAAAACCGAAAGGGGGCTTTTATCAAATATGCCCTCTTTCACACTCCACCAAACTAATAACGGATAAACTATAATCCAAAAAAGCGTTGTTATAGGACGCACTAAAGAGTTAAAACCGTCAATCCAATTAATGCCACTTTTGGCTTGTTGAGCTTTAATCTTAGCTAATCTTATAGGTTTATCAGCTTTTAACTCTTCAATGCCGTATTTAATCTCCGCAAGATCTATTTGAGTAGAACTGTTTATTTGGGCTAATTCTAACTTCATCTTGTCATATTCTATAGACTGTTTCTGCATCATATATTCAGATACAACATCTACTATCTTCTCAAAACTTGAGGGAACAAATCGAAGTAAAAACCTAAATATACCTCCTGCTAAAAACGATGATATCATGCCTTAAACCCCCCTTTAATGCTTTTAAAAAAGTATATTACAGCAGTTATGGAACTAGCTATTATACCGATAACTTTAAGAGAATAAAATATACCCTTTGTCGTATTAAGAATACGCAATATCTCTTCTAGACCCTCTTGATGTTTAGATATGGAAGATTGAAGACTTAAAAATTCTTCTCTAGTGACGTATTGTTTAGATATGTCTTTTTGATTTTTAACTACAGAAGCTTCAAAATCTGAGAACTTTTCTAATGTAACAAATTCTTGTTTTTTAGCCATTATTCAACTTCCCTACTTAACTTCAGGTTTGGCACGCGATTAAACGGTGTCAATTCGTCCATATCTTGGAAAAACGATATGCCTTTTCTTTCTAGTTGTCTTTGCTTTTTGGCTAAATATCCAGGATTAAAATATTCTATTAATTGATTTATTATGATATGGTCTACGGAGTTTTTCACGTACCATAAACGGGTAAACGGTGTAATTTCTCGAAAGGCTTTAATAACATGTTCTGCTGTATCATCAGCTCCAGTAAACGCTTTATACCCAGCTTTACCTACAGACCTTATCGTGCTATCAACAGCCCCTAGTTCTTTATTAACCAATGAAGTGATGATATTATGATAAGGCACTAAAGAACCATTGTTTATTACTCCCTCAAATATAGCCCCTGTTACGGTGGGGTCTTCCCCCTTGATTAATATTTTAATAGCACTAGTAATTATTCCCGCTAATATCATGTTTGTAGCATACTTAAGTCTAACGTCGTTTATTTTCCCTAAATTCAATTTCATACTTGAACCTTTAGGCGCCTTTGCAGAGTTGGGCAAATCCCACAAATATGTATAAGCCATTGATGTAGGTGTAGAAGAAAACTGCATAAACATCCTCAATAATTCACCTACAATAGTACCCGACTTGTACGTTAGAAGCCCTAATCTCTGTTTATCTAATAACGTCAAATCCATAGCACCTTTAACAGACGTATGAAGATTAGAAATAACAAGTGCACCAATCTTATCGACAACTCTGTCTTTAAGAACGCTCGTTTCAACACTTCTTATCTCTGTTAATCGGTTTTTAAGCTGTTGCTGCTCTCCAGCTAAATAACTATTGAGTTCTGATGAAAAACCTTTTTGGGCATAACTAAATTCGTCTTTTAATCCTTTTATATATTTCTCTTGTTCAAAAACTTTAGACCTAGCACCGCTAAGTGTTTTATTCCTAAATTCCGCGGATTCAACATTCGCAAGTTTTTGTGCTATTAATTTCCTTTCTCTATTAAGAGTTGGAGGAATTGCAATGCCTTTTTTTATAATAACTTCAAGGCCTTTAACAGTTTTATAATTATCAGTTATTTGTTTATTTAAATGTTTAATTTCGTTATCAATTTTAGTTGAACGAAGTTTTATACGTTCTTTCCGTAATTGATCTGTTTTGATATCAGCGATATACTTAGGTAAAATTTCCTTATCTGATTTAAGCTTTGTTATTCGCTGTTCAATATCTTTAACATCTAACTTGAGATTTGCTAATTTTTTGGATTGTTTATCTAGGTTTTTATGCTGTATATTACTGTCATTTTTAATATTCTTATCAGCTTCTTCTAGCTGTTTTATAAGAGTTTGTCGCACTTCACGGAGTTTTTGATCTTTTTCAACAACACCTTTTTCTAAACTTGATAACTTTTGTAGCTCCAAAGACAACTTGTTATCAAGATTTTGTTGAAGCTTTTTTGTCTCATTTGCAATTCTAGTAGCTCTCTGCTCTTCAATCTCTTGTATCCGCAAATCAAGGTGCTTGGTTTTCTCCTCTGATAATTTAGCCACTAAGCCCTCTAACTCGTTATCAGGTATATTACGAATATCTTTAAGACTTTTAAGGCTTAAATCACCATGAGAACCCGTAGTAGTCTTCGTTTTTTTGAGAACTTGAAAGTCCGTATCATCTAATAGTTTAAAGAACAATTTAACACCTTCATCAAGGCCTTTATCACTCATTAAATCTTTAAGAGAAGCGTACTTTTCTACCTGACGACCTATCTGATTATACACAACCAAAGCATGCGTAGATATCGTACGTTCATCATGCCATTTTACCCCTGATGCTTTATGCATTGCTGATGACATCTTATGACCCAGTCTATACGCATCAGATAACCCTTCGGACATCAAACGCCCGTCTGCAATAACCCCATCAGCAAATAAACTGATATCACTGAGCATCTCTTTTCTCTTTGATAGTGGTAACTTTTTAATACGGGATATTTCCGCTTTATCTATTCCTATACGAGATAGCATATCCATACTAATGCGGGGATCTTCAATAGCAGATGCTATGGCGTGCTGCCCTAACTTCAGCGTATGCGTATAGGAACGAATACCCGCACCAATATTCGCCCAAAATTCATTATCAGGTCGAGAACCGTGTATCATCACGTCCCACATGTTATTAAAATATCTTTCACGCATCTGGAGTGGGGATATGCCCAGTTTTGAACTAAAGGAATTATCTTTTCCAGCTGATGCTATGGCGTCTTCTGCTATAAGTTTCTTCATGGTTTTGCGGACAAAATCATCGGCGTTAACCCCTAATTCTCGGGCAATAACAATATCTTTAGATAAAGACTTGATATCTGTTGCTAATAATTCACCTACATTAGCACCAATTCCGAATTTCTCCATAAATTCAATATGAGCGTCTGCATCCTTGAAATGAAATTCTCTCTCATAAGTACGCTTTTTACCTATTTTGCTACCAAAGTTAATATGGCTACTTTCTTCCCCTAAAACCTCCCTAAAGGAATGGCGAAAATGCGATGATAGTTTTTCATCAGAATATAACGTTCCATCTGGGTTTTTATATTTATCTCTATCAACTAATTGCAACATCGACTTTACAAAGTCTACTTCTGTTGTTGTGCTTAACTTGGTTGAATCCATCACTTGGGGAACGCGATTTTTACGATAGTTGTATCCAATGCCCGCCTCAATCGCCTCACGGTGTTTATCTTTATTTATTTGTTCATACGTCCTAGCTAAAGCAGACGCTTTAGAATTGCCAGTTTCCTCTCCTAATAACTCGGATATAACATCTTTATTATACTGTTTATCCATTATAAAAATACTACTTGTTCGGTGTTTTTCTAATGGTGCTATAGTACTCTTATAGTGCTTATCCATTTTATGTTCTAAAGGAACCTCACTAGACCCCGCTTGATGAAATAACTTTTGGAAAAAAGCCTGACTTTTACCATGTATTCCAGCCTCAACAGTGTTAATATCATTCAATATATTCTGTCTTTTATACATTTCATCAATATGGTCATGGAGTAGTTTAGCCGTCTCTGATATCCGTGACTTATGGGCTTTTTCGCCTGCCAAACGGTAACGTTCCGCTTTCGATAAACCATCAGACGGAATATCTTGAAGATGACGTATTATGTCTGTTTCTAGTTTATTAAGTTCGCTATCTGATAAAACTTTACCTGCTGATTTGTTAATAGCTTGTATGCATTCTGGTTTCATTTTATCTTCCAACCCTCAAAAAACAGTCTATAGCCACTTGGTACAATCGGTTATTTTTAACGATTGTGTGATTATCAATAATTTCTCGTAAATTCTCGTGAACCTCCTGTGCTAATTCAGGATGTTTTGTTTCCAATTCGCTATAACGTTGTGAAGCATGTTCGTCGATATCCGTAAATTTCTTTTGTGGCTGTTGAGTAATAGTTTTTTGTGGTTGTTTTGTGGTTTCTGTTGTATTTTTCCTGACTGGTTGCGGTTCACTGATAGGCATATTAGATTTAAAGCCCATATCTTCAATTGAGTTTTCGGCAACACTACGTAATTTCACATCATCAAACTCTGGGATTTTACCTTGTAATATGTCATTTGTCCCTTTTGCTATTAAATCTAAATGGTCGTTATGAGCTTTTGGAGTTGTGTGTAAAACAGGGCTACTATCTCGGTTAACAAATTTATAATACCATCGTTCACTAATACCATCTCTCAAATCACTTAAAATACTGCCCGTTTGCCTCCCGAAATTCTTTATCTCCTTAGTATGCAATGCACTAAATAATAACCCCGTCATCGCATCAAGACTTATAGTCTCCCAATCAATTGGTTTATATCGTTCCGCCATGTCATGATAGCCGTTGTCTTCGAGAGTTTTTGATGTTAAATACCTGTTGGATCCCCCTGATCCGACACTAAAAATACTCCCCAAAGCTAACTTAGTAGGAGCTCCCGTACCCAATAGCTTTATCTTCGCAAGCGTCTTCGTACTCAAAGTTGCAGGAGTTATCATAGAAGCCGTATTCACAAAACCAGACCAATTACCCACTGTATCAGCGGTCTCTTTATCAACTCCTTGGGTTTGAAGGAGTTTTGAAGTTTCTTTGCTGTCAGATGCCCAACCGTATGCTCCCCCGCCCAATACTAGGGGAGCCCATCTGAGTGCGAAAGCCGCCCATCCTACAGGTGCGGTAGCAGGAAATAAAGCTAAAGCCGCACTCATTACATACGTTCCAGCCAAGGTTCCAACCGCAATAGGAGCCGCACTTGATACACTCTCAATAACACCAGCCAATGTCCCCTGAGTCTCAGGATCTGAACGATACCCTAAATCCTCATCATCGGTAAAAGGTGATCTCAACTTATCATACATACGGAACGGAATATTTGCAATTTCTGTTCCTGAACCGTCGAAAAAACCAGGTTTGGGAGGAGGATGATAAGGAGTGTTTCTAGACTTTTCCAACATCTCATTACGCATTTCTTCACTTGATATAAAAAGTAGCACTTTATTTCATCCCACATATAATTAGGATAAAGATGATCAAAAGAATATAAAGGAAAAGTAGGCGTGTTGTGCTTGCCCATAAAAAGTAATTGGGTACTTTAAATCCAATCTTACTTAACACCAAGTCCATATGATAGGGGCTTGCAATTAGACACATAAAACTCATAATGGTAAAAAAAATAAGAAACGTCATAAACACAAAGAAATTTCCAGTAAATAAGGCACAACCTAATGAGATAATCGGCATCAACGCAATAATTACAATGAATTCTTCAATTTCTTCCCTGGCCAATTCATATTTTTCCCCCGATTTTTTAGCTTTTAAAGTTACCCTTATCATATCCGCAATCACAACAAATATAAGAAATAACATAACAGGAATGATGTAGGGAAAATCAGCGAGACTTTTACCACCTCCACCGCCTGTGTAGTGAGGCCGAGGCGTTATCCTAGCTGTTCTAAGTGCCCAAGAGTTAAAGGGGATAAAACATATAAACATTAAAACAATTTTTCTTAACTTATTCATCTAATTTTTATCCTTATAATAACACAATTACCTCCTATTTACTACTTATGCGAGTGTTAATCAATAATATCCCTGGTGTCTGGTATGCCTATATTATGTATAGTTGTATTTACCAGCTTTTTATATTGTTTACGTTCCTCGCGTTCCTCGCGTGCCTTGCGTAATTGGTCTAGTGTAATCTTATGTACATCAACAACAACAGGTTCGCCTTTATCACTGAATATAGGATTATTGTGTCTGAGCACTTGGTATTTTCCACTACCTAACATACGGTAATTAGCCATGTGGGCGTTAATTGTATTTAAACCCGCTTTTTTAACTTCTTCCATCGTCCCCCCATATAAACGGTCTTTAAAATCCCTATGCTTCATTCCTCTGGGGGCTAAAACCGTACTATCTTTAATATAAGTTGGCTCATTACCGTATACGGCTTTCAAATTATCATTTACAGTACTTTTAGTTATACTGCTAATCTCACCAGCATGGTGCTTGCCATAAAGATATAACGTCATAGCTTCAACATCTTTATTAAAATTGGCATCATCGTTATTAATGTATAATTTTCCAAACATATTTTGTATGGCGACAGTAACGGTATCCTTGACATCGGCAATTGATTGTCCCTTTGGTGTTAAAACTGCTTCAACATCCTTGCGGTGTTTCACTCCTAAAATGATATAATTAGCCACTGTTTCAGCCTCAGTAGAAAATTCACTACTTAAAGTAGCAACATTTGAAACAGCTTTATCTTGTATTTTAGAAAAACCAGTTATAGCTTTGTCTTTATCTTCATCTGATAAAGTCCGAAGGGCATTTTGATACATCTTTATCGTTTCATAACTAGGTTTCCTCACTAGTTGGTCACGTAGTAGTTTCTCCTCACCAGCGTTAAAGAATGGACTAGATAATCCGTGTTCCTTTTCAACTTTTTTGGCGAAAGTAGAACGTTGGGATAAGCTTATAGCTAGATTTTCAGGTGTGTCGAATTTAAGCGGGTCAATCTGTTTATTTTCTATCCCCCACTTGATAGGATCCTCACGTAATTCCTTCATTGAATTAATATGAGCTTTATCAATGTCATTAAGATATGTCTGAGCCTTAAATAACCCTCCAACTGATAAATCAGCATTCACAATATCTGAGTTAGCTTTTTCTTTAAAATGGGCATAATCCGTCTCATTCATCAAACGAACTTTAGCCACGTCAGGGGTGATATTATACTTAAATTCGTCTAAATCTCGGATCTCAAAACCTTTCTCAACACCGTATATATTCGTCAAATCCTCTAATGATAGTTTTTCATCAGGTCGCTTGCCTTGTTTATACATACTATCACGGGTTTTAATAACAGCGTTCATGTCTGTTCTTTTCTTACTGTTCGCTTTGTTATCTTCACTGACTAAATGATTTAGCAATGCCCTACGTTCTGTCGGATCTAGGTTATTCCATCCTTCAAGTTTGATATTCTGGTCATCTTCAACCTGAATCTCACGAGTCCCTGATGACTCAACAAGAGCAGATAAAGACCCGTTATCCGACGGCGTACTTTGACCTTTATATACCGCCGATAACGCATTCCCAAATACCTCTGGGGATTTGCGGTATTGCTGTATAACTTGTTCTCTATAAAGACTATTAAAAGCGTGATTTATCTTTTTTTGTTTATCTAAAGGACTAAGAGGTAAAGACCATATCTGAGATGATATTTTTTCTTTCGATGATGCTAAATTAGCATTTGATGCATCCCGCTTGAAACCATCGCTGAGACTATTTACAACCTTATTTATGTTATCATCCTGGGCTAAACTGACAGCCCCTATTTGCATAGTTAACGCGTCTTTATGAAAATTAAGTAATGCGTGGCTTACGTTAGTCGTAAAATGCTGACGTATCTGTCTATTTGGGATACCTTCTAGAAATTTAGTGTATTTTTGATTTAAATGTCCGTTAATAAATTTCTTACCGTGATCCCCTATTTGTTTTGGGTCAGTTGTATCAATAGTATTTAAATGGTTCATAAATTCTGTTTGTGCTTCGGCAGAAATAAGAACATACTTAGTACTAGCGTCAGCATAAGCGGTAGCTTGTTGCAAATCTTCAAATTCTTTTGCCAATTGACTTAAAGAGTTTGAAACGTCTTGCAAGCCTTTTAACGGATTAACCGCGTCTCTTACTGCGTCTTTATCAGGAGCTACTGGGTCTATTAAGGGTTTTTTAATATTCAATTCAACCATTTTACTTTTTGCTCCATACGTTGTAAAGTTCGTATGCAGGTGCTACCATTGAAGACAAACCTGTTAGCAATGTAGCCGCTTTACTCCATTCTGTGCTATGTTCTGTTGCTTGCTTATTCTCTCTATGCCAATTCGCCTCTTTCATAAATCTACTAACCGTTTGTTCTCTGGAAGTTCGAGCGTTAATAACGTTTCTATAAGAATCTAGATAACGCTGACCTACCCACATAGAAAGACTAGCACCTGATAAACCTGATAAGGCAGCACCCATGTGAAAAGCTCCCGCATCCAAAATACCCTCTTTCCTCGCTTGCTCTTCTCTATGTAAATAGAGCATATCCGCTCTTTTTGCATTCTCCTCGGCTAAAGATACTCGGTACTCATCTGATTCCCTCTTAGATTCCCCTTCTTTTGATGTGGAAAAAAAACTCGCTGCAGTACTTGCTACCCCTATACCTATCTTGGCTGCCTCCTTGGGATTTTCCTTAATAATTTTTGACATTTTGTCTATCATATCTTTAATTCTCTATTTGCATATGAGCGGTAAGTGAAGTAAGGCAAAAAGGAGCATTTGTCTTTTGTTGTATAATTATCTCTGGATGCAATACAGTGTCGGAAGGAACTAAAACCTCAAATTCTCCAGTCTTAGGAGTACCTCTTAACTCTTCCAAAGTAATAAGCGGAAATCCTTTAATACCTATTTCGATATCAGCTGTATTAATCACCCGCACCACAACCTTATAAATACGACGCTTCTTGCCTATTGTATTTTTAAAGGCATCCCCTGTATCCATACAAGGGATATGAACACATCGAAACGATGATATGCCTTGAGCTGGGAAAGCACCTGTTTTCCTTATATGAGCTTCAACTGCAGCTTTTGCTGCTATTTTTCTTTGTTCATTTTCAATGACGTCTCTAGATTGTTGTGCATTTCTGTCGCTGTTAACGGTGGGTTTAGTATATTCTGTAATAACAGGTTCTACCCTTTTAGCAGGTGGTACTTTTACCCAACCCAGCCAACTAGTTAACTCTTTAAACCTTTTATCTAAATCCGCGTCACCTACAGTTGATTTAAAGTCAATACTCTTATCATCAAGTGCTAAAGAAGGGTCGCCTGCATCTTTGTTTATAATCTTGCTAACTTGGGAAATTGAACGAAGACGGAGTACATCTTTGTTTACTGATAACCAAGTAGGTATAACTGGGTCTGGGTAATACTGTTCAAGATTAAAGTCCTTATCCTCAATAACTTTTATCCATTCTTCCTTTGATTTATCAAAGTTATTTATAGACACATTAGACTTTATAGAATTGATTTTATTTTTTGCCCGTTTAAGAAGCTTAATTGCAGCTTCTGAATTAGGTTCTTTCCCTTGGTTTTCTATTGCTGAATCTATAGACTTAAGCTCTTGTTCTAAATACTCTTTAAGAGTGTCTTCGTGACGTTGTAGTGTAGTCCTACATTCCGCATCAATATCAATCCGTTGTTCTTCGGTTTTGTATTCCTTGAACTTGTTTCTATATGTTTGTATTAACTCTGATAAAGAATGACCGTTTTTAAATTCATCTAATTTAGCTTTTTGTATACGGTTATCAATATTTTCTCGGAAATCCCAAATAAAGATATCGAACAATGCATCATAACTCAGCTTACTCCTAAAATCTGATGACGAACTTGATAAAGGCGGGAATGTATAATCCTCTTTTAAAAGTTCCTCGCTACCCTCTATAATTGCAAATTTAGCAACTGAAATATCATCAAACACAAAACCATAAAGTCGTAATTGATTATGGTTAGCCTCAAGCTTTTCGTTAAGTTTTTGAAGTTCTGAACGTATTTTGCTTATGTATGTTTTCGAATTAGCCAAAACATCGCTGTTTTCGGGTAACTGCTTACATATATAGTTAATTTCTTTAAGAAAGTTACTAAGCCCAACTGCTACAGATTTTTGCTTATTTAATAAAACCTCAAATTCATGACTAGCAATTGAAGCTTTGCCCTTAGCGGTAAGAGCTGATAATTCCTTAATATATCCGTTATTTTTTCTAAGATTTTCAAGGCATTTTCGATAAAGAGTATCAAGCTTATCCTCAGCCTTATTTGGCGATTGGATAGCACTTACCATGTTTAATGGGGCATATTCCAATAAAAAGTTATGAACTACAAAATTGAAAATCTCATCTTTTTTAAGTAATTCTTCAAGATTATTTAAAGCCTTACCAGAACCTTTAAAACTACCGTCAATATGCGAATATACCGTGAAAAACCGATCTGCGTACTCGGTAAACTTACGCTTTACATCCTCATCAGATAAAGCACTCCATCCCTCATATGTTTCACGAATTTTAGATAGTAACACCTTAAATTCTTTTTTACGTTCTGCTATATCTTTTTCTAACTCCTCTAACCTCTGCCTCTTTTCCTCCCCCATTTCCAGTAATGACCTTTTACGACCTGTAAAATTAGTCTCCCCAATCCCAACCTGCTCGGATGTGGCTTTCTCGGGTACTTTCTCAGGTGCAATCTCTGTTTTAGCACTAGGTGAACCCTTATTAGAAATAGAAGAAAAGCGATTATCTGCTTGAGCTTCTGGCAGTTTTAATGTTAGTTCATTGATGTGTTCTAAACGTTTCTTCTCAAACTCTTCTTTTTTCTTTTCTTCTAGACGTTGCTTTTCTTCTAGACGTTGCTTTTCGGCTTCTCTTTTTCTCTTTTCTTCTAGACGTTGCTGTTCAGCCTTTATCCTTGCTTGCTCTTCTTCTAGACGTTGCTGATCGGCCTTTATCCTTGCTTGTTGTTCTTCTAGACGTTGCTTTTCTTCTAGACGTTGCTTTTCTTCTTTTTGTTTCTCAGCTCTCGCCGTTCTAGCTTCATTCGTCACCTTATCTATATTAGCTATTGTTGCAGCCATGGTGCACGAGGCTTGGTAAGCTATTTTTTGCTCCCCCTTAAAACGTGCTTCATGATCTAGGTGTGCTAACTGAACTGCTGTAAGTACTTTAGGCGATAATTCAGCTACCGTCTGTCTAATATTATGGGTATCCGTACCTAAACCAAATAAACCGATATTTTTACCAAACCATGCTGCTATATCAATGGTTGTATAAGTATCCATGATCAAACCTGAATCTGGATTCCAATATTCCTTTCCCTCCTCTCTAGACATCCAGTGAGCTAATACCCGCAAATAACCCTCTGCATACTTCGCGTTATGTAGAGCATCGGCGGTTTCCCTTTTCTCAGTATATTCACGGTACTTGTTATAATAAAAGTTGATTTTGTCTATCAATTTATGGGATTTTTTGTTTATGTACTTGAAATTCCACTCGAGAGACAACCGCTTACGTTTTTCTGCCTTCAAATCCATTTCCAAACGCAAAATGTAAGGGATATTGCTATCAACATTATTTTGAAGACTAACAGAGTTAAAATGCAATTTAGAAAGGTTGGCAAATGCAGAAGGCGACACATTCTCAGGTAATGTAGCAACAAGCCCTTCTAACTGAGATATCTTGCTATTTGTCTTAGCCTTAGCTTTCTCAGCCTCTTCTTGATACTTTTTAGCTTCTTGGAAATTCTTTTCCTTTACATATTGTTTTGATTTTTCAATATTATCCTTAACACTATTCAGAAATCCGCTAGCTTCATTTGTTGCCTTTACGACTCGGTGTAAAGCGTCTGCTTCAGCGGCTGGCACTTCTTGGCTAACCTGCTTGAGAAGTTTTTCTCCTTCCTCTGAAAATTCAATCCCTGCTTCCTTCTTAAGGGCTATGAAGGCTTTTACCTTATCCTCCAGTTGTCGGTGCAACTGTGCAACAGTAGGAACTAATCCATTAACAATTGTTTTTTCGTGGTCTTCACCTACTCGTTGTACCCTATCCCAAAGTAAAGATATTGACCGTTTATAATTGTTCTTGTGAGGGTTTTCTGGAGATATCCACGCTATTAAACCTTCTCTCAAATCCCTAATACCATCTTGAATAGATTTGATGGTTTTGACTTCTTCTCCTTTAGGTATGGTATCAGTTCGAAGCTTATTTTGCTTCTTTTCAACTTCTGCACATAGTTTTGTTAACTGCTCTAAATCACCGCGTGCCTCGGTATCATTTAGTTGCACTAAGAATTTAACACGTTCTGCAATACGCTCGTTAGACTCCTTAATTTCATCTTTAGTCTGATCTTTGATATATGTAGTAAGTCCCACCGCAGAACCTACCAAGGCACCAGTACCTAACGCGGTAGCTACAGCGGCAGGCACCCAAGCAGGAGCAGCAACCGCTAACGCAGCTGTAGCTACAGCCGTACCTACAGCTACAGTTGCACCTAAAATTACGCCTTTAGCGATATTCCCAGCCCAAGACCAAAAACCCATTATCGCGTCTCCTCAGAAGTAAAAATACCTAATCGCCCTAATTGCGGACGACAATTTCCTTCTTCATTACATACCTCAGTCAATATCCAAACCGAAGTATCGCCGTGCTTTTCGCTTGGAAAAGATGCTAAAGATTTAAAATATTGCCCGGGCTCCAAATTATGAATATGCCATGCGAAGTTTTCTTCTTCGGGATTAAATAGGCATCCTGACATATAAGGCTGTGAGTCATAATATACCCAAAGAAGCGAATACGGTTCTTCTTGATATGATAATCCTTTTATCGAATGGGTAAAAAGATGATCGACAAAAATGGATAGGTCTACAAACTTAAAACCTTGCTCGGTGCTTCCAGTAACCGCTTTAACCCGTCTGCCCGCCCCATACACAAAAAATAGGTAATCAGAAGCACTGACAGGTGGGCAAGAATATACACCTGATCCAGATATACGCCTAAAATCTACAGACAGCCCTTGAGTGTAACTAATAGACAATAACCATAAAGAGGTATCGCACCCGACGAGAATACCGCCACCGAAAGGATGAAGCCACTTAATCTCACTCACCGAAGTATCTGTTACCGCCATGGTTAACGCTTTCTTCAGATCAAAGCACCCGTATTCACCATCAATCGAAAAATCATTGAAGGAATCATAACTTGATAAATACACCGATAGCTCATCATCCTTACCACCAGAAAATACTAATCGGTTTTGATAAAAAGACACGTGTTGCGGGTAACCATTGTTTCGTGTCCAAGCACTAAAATTCCATGATACGACCTTTTCACCGCTTAAAAAACTATGTTTTGATTTGGGAAGAACTAGTACCTTTTTTCCGTCGTTAAAAACTTCTTTTATTTCGCCCCAAATAAAGTAAGGAGAAAGAAGGGATGGGGATTTATGAAAGAAGGAGTTTGAGCCCGATTCACTCGAATTTTTAATACCAAAAGACGCAACCTCAATCCATGTTACCTCTCCATCCTTAGCATAAATCGTACCCTCTTTTTGGGTAAAAGGATTTTCAGAAGATAAGCCGCCTTTCTTGCTTTGATATACCTTGCCATCACTAACCATAAAAGAATTTTCAGGATATTTAAAATCAGATTTTCGAGCTGAAGGTAAACACCCGAAACGTAAATATCTGCCCGTATCATCAGCACTAAATAACTTAAAGTCGGAGGATATCTCAAAAAGCTTAGAATCGTCCTGTGCCTTTTTTATGCTCAAATCTACCTGATACCCGATGCCTTCCTTAACATTATCTGCTAACCAAGGGGGCGGAAAAAACTTCATTTCAGAAAAGCTAAAAACCCCATCTTTACATAGAATTTGACAAGGGGGATGACTTCTATGAACTAAAACCATAAGAGAACCAAATACCGCAAATTCTAACTGTGATGCTTCACCAAAGTGATAAGGCGTTCTAATGCTTGTAACTTCTTGAGGTTTCAAGTTTTCTGCGCTGCCTAAATTAAGAATTACTACTTCTTGCTCTCCGAAAACACATAAAACATACACGCCATTAACAAGGTTAAAAGGAATGATACGACTTGCGTCGGTAGGCAATTTGCAATCGGAAACTTTTATCAATTCTGGGAGGGCAATCAACGACCCGACGCTTAAAGGAATAAGGTTTTGACACTTAGATACCCCTTGAGAATGTATCTTTAAATCACTACGAGATTGACATATCTTATGCGACAATTCCCCAGCAGCAAACGAATGTTTTGTCCATGATACATTACCCATTTAATACTCCCTATCATCAGACATCTCTATAGCGTCCATCTCAATAGCTGTTTTTAAAACTTTTTCGCTTTCAGCTTTTAAATACCGCGGTAATTGTTCATCGGGAAGTATAGTAGGGCAAAGCTCGCTTGCTAGCTTTAATGTAAGTGCTTCTTGGTACAAAGCGTCGCATTGGAATATCGGAACTTCCTTAACATATTCAACAATAAGTTGCGTGGTAGTCTTGTCTTTAGGAACAAGATAACCCTCATTTAACTCCACCTTAATAGAACTTTTTATAACTTTAAGACATTTCTCAGGAAGAGCATAGCGTATCTCATCAATCTTTGTTGAAGGTGATTGGGATAAAACATCCGAATATTTCGCAAAATTCCAAGCAAAAGAACGCAGTAAACTACGGTGAATAGGATGTAGTAAAAGCTTGCAATATTTAGCTTTTATCCCTTCCTCTTCAAGGCTATTTATTGGGCATTGCCCTAATTTCAACAATGCCCAATTACAAACTTCTAAATTATTCATTAAGCCTCGTTCTGCCCTGTTTCATTATCTTTTTTGAAAGCTTTTTCCTTTTTAGAAGCTTTTTCAATGATATGAGGAACGTACTTTAGCGAATTCTTAGTAATCTCAATCCCTAAAATCTTCTCAGGTTCTACACGAGTTGCACCGAAAGAAGCAGTTAAAGTAATCTGTGGAGCATGCCATTTGCTTGGATCTTCCGAATGTTTTACCTCAATCGCTTTCCTTTGAGCGAAAACAACCGCGGATTTGCAATATATAGGAAGAACATACTTAATTTTATCATCGGCAAATTTAGCAGAAGAGATAGCTTTATATTTCCCTTTATCGTTTTCAATCTTAGAATCAGTTAAATTAGGAAATTGCGTTCCTGATGGGAATAAATCATCACCTGGGACTTTTTCCATATTAATAAACCAAACCCCAGCGAAAGCTTCCATCTTACCAGATTGCAACGCAGCACTGTTAACATAGTCTTTACTAGTTGCTTTTTCTAAGGCAAAAAGCGATGCCCATACATCAGAAGGAACTAAAACATATATTTGTTCACTATCAACGTCTATATAACGTTTCCTCATTATAGCTTTAGCAGTAATAAGTTGTCCGATAAAAGTTTGGAAAAAGTCATCCCCGTCAACTGCAGGTATGATATTATCCGTAGGGAACGACTCTAGTTTGTCAGCGTTCTTGCCGTATTTATTCACCCCTAACATACCTTTAAGTATAGCTTCATCTTGCTTACGATGCATCGCATATGTAGCAAGTTTAGCATACGGGAGAAGCGGGTTAAGCCCAGAATCAAGAGAAGCGAACGGGTCTATGCGTTCCGCCCAACCATATTGATTTTGACTAATCCATCTTCTGTCTTGGTCAGTTTCATTGTATATGGTGTTTGGCATATCACCGATAATCTCGTGAGCCTCAGTAGGTTTAAACACCTCTACTATAGCCGATGACTCCCCTTCTGTAGATGTCTCTGTTACCGTTGATCTAAGCTGTGATTGTTCTTGTTGCAAAGCAAGTTCAACATGCTTTTTGAACTCTAATATATTAGCTGTTGCTAATTGTTGTTTTGTAGCCATTTATAAATTCCTTCCTCAGTGGATTATTGATCTGATTGTGCTTGTTCTAAAGCCCATTGTTTTATTAACTCACTAGCTTTAGGGTCTCCTGATTTAAGATTTTTGTAAAATTCAAAACCTTCCATCTTCTTACTAAAATCCTGAGAAGAACCTGCGGTTTCCGTCTTGTTAAAAGTATCCCCAGCCGAACTTTCTTTATTAAGTTGAGCGTAACGGTCAAAAAACTTAAAGGTCTTTTTAAAACCCCAAGTAGAAATAAGAGCTTTTACATCGTCATCAGGGATATTCTCCTGATTAAAATAGCGAGATATAGCACTCTCTCGAGTACCATACTCAGCTCCTAGCTCCTTGATTAAGGAATCCTTATCAGCCTCTAATGACTTATTCAAAGTTTCGGCACGTTGTTTTTCGAGTATCTCTCCAGATGAAATAAGTTTATCAACTACTTTTTGAGCTGTTTGAGCATCAACACCAGCTTCCTTAAAAGCTTGTGTATGAGCGTTAACCTCTTCAGCAGATACATACTCAGGACACTTAATCGAATATTCATCCTTAACCTGTGGTTGTTGCTCTGTTTGTTGACTAGATTGTACTTCTGAAATACCAGAGTCAGTTTCACTAGCCACTTGCTGGGATGAGGAGACTTGGTTTGTATCTTCAATAATTGTATTTTCTTCTATCATTACAGCATCCTTCAGTTAAATATTAAGAATTTCCAAAAACAGATTGTATTATGTCATCAGGAGTTAAAGAGAAAGTACGGGCGATATAGACAACCATGTACCGTTTTCCAGCTTCAAAAGCTAATTGGTTAGTATCAACAGAAGCGGAAACCTCTAATAGCCCACCTTCTCGCATCAAATCTTTGAAAACACGTTGTCCTTCTTCACTCGAAAACACACACTTATAATCTGCTTTATTGGCTTCCGCTTTTTCAAATAATTCTCTTAACGCCAAGTCATCAACATCCTCCATTTGCAAGTTAGCCAATTCTTTAACCTTTTGTATATCAATCATTAAAACTCTCCCTTATCTCCGCTTTTTGCTTTTCACGCAAAACATCTCCGGCAACTTTGGCACCTTCTTGCGTCCCGATAAGTTGAGATTGATTATGCATTTCTTGTTCTTTCATTTGTTCCATCTGCTTATATCTCTGTAATCTTATCTGTTTTACCTCCTCGTCATCTCGTAAGAAAACCGCTGGGGAACCTGAATTTTTGACACAAAAACGTGCGGCAGATTCAAAATCGTAAACATCAAGAATCTCAGGCTGGCCAGTTTTTGCGGATAATTCAATAAGACCGTTACAAGATTGATATACCGATGAAACCGCTTCAGCTTGTTGGTATTTAAATAACGGAGAAGTAGCCTCAACCTTTAAAAAATGTATAGAAGGAGATAAGTTGTTTGAGCCTTCAAATGTAGGAAGTTTCCCTTGAAAACTCAAAATATCAATTTCTCTAGCTACCATATGAGATAAAAAATCAGATTGTATACGTCCGATAATAGGAGCGACAAAAGCCCCTTTTTCTTTAGTCTTTTCTAACGATTCAGCAGCAGAACGAGAAGCTCTATCCTCTAAAATTTGGAACAAATCTAAAAGAAATAAACTATGAATAGAACTCTGTATTCTTTCAATTTCCTTGTAATAAGGATGCGGATTACCTAGAGGAATAGGATGAAAAAGAGCTTTACCTTCTTTGTTAACAGCCCCGATATTAACATGTCTAATCTTAAACTTGAAATCAAATTGTTTCGCATCTGCAGGGGCTATAAAAGGAGGATTTAAAGACAAACGAGCATATTGTGCTAACTCACTGGATATCTCGTTCAAACGTCTAATAGCAGGTAAAGCTTCCAAAGCTGGAGATTTGCCATATATCTCATCAGCCCTAGTCCTAAAACGCCCAACAACATAGCCTAGTGTAGCAATCTGCTTTTCTTCAAAAAAACGCTTCTCCTCAACACATACATATTTAGAATGAAAGTTCTTAAAACTATAACCATTCTTACCATCATCACGACGCTCCTTAATACTCTTCGGGTATACTGCATGAATAAATGTATATTTTTCGCAATCTTTTACTTCTAATGACCTCTTCATACTTGAGGATAAGACGTTTTCCCCCCATTTGCTAACTATCTGTTCAGCTGTAAACTTAAATTCCCTTAATACGGTATCTATATCTTGTTGATGATTAACCCATATGTAAACATCCTTGAATGGAACGGGTATATAACGGATACCGTCCTCTTTCCCTTGAGCGTCAATATCAGATTCAACATAAAAACAGCCAGTACCACACTCAACAGCACTCGTGTAAAAAGACTGCAAACACTGTGAAAACCCAGAATGTGGACGATCACGATAACGAAATAAAATATCAGTAATATCATCGCACCATGACATAATACTCTTTTCATCTAAAATATAAGTATCCTGTTGCTTAGATAATGGATAAGACAATCCATGCCAACGCTGCCCTTGCGGGGTAATTAAACTTGAAATAAGAGATGAAAGTTTTATACACGCTTCAGAACCTGTAGTGTCCCACATGGTTGAATTATGTGCTTCGTACGGATAAAGAAATTTTGATAATTCTTCAATCGAAGCGTTTAACGCCATACGATCATTCTTTAAAACGGTCAATTGCTCAATAAGCTGATTAGCGGTTTTACTCATGCAAATCCCCTACTGCCGTTATTGGAAGATAACAACGATGATAAAGTTACTCGTCTATAAGGATTTGTCACGTTATTGCTTTTCCAAAAATCCATAGCCTCTTTTTCATGCAGTCGTGCCATTTCGTCATCTGTTAAAGAATCGTCGGTTATTGAAGCTTTCTTTTCTTCCTGTTCAGACGACTTAAAGCTGAAGATATTTTTGATTGAATCCCAGTTTTCATAAACTCCATAAGCTCCTCCTACTAAACCCCCAGCAATAGAACCGTAAAGACCAAAGCGTCCCCCTATAGAAGCACCAGTATAAGCCTTAGATGCAGCGGATCCCGCAATATCCCAAATACTCTTCGATTTATCTTTATCTGCCATCAGCTCAAATGTTCCTCTTTAAACTTGGAAAACAAAAAAGTCACAAAACTCTCCAACAACTGCAAACTTGTATTTTGTTTATCGTCATAAAAATCAAATGGATAAAACAACCTCTTAACATTCCCAGAAAGTAAAGACCCTAGTTTCCCAAACCCTCTAAAGCCTATCAGATCATGGGTGGGTGGCTCCTTAAAGCCACTGCCTAAAAACCCAGCAAGAATAGGAACTTGAACAGAATGGGAAGCTTCCTCACTTGTTTTTTCTTCTATTTTTTTAGTTTCAGCTAATTGTTGTTCTTTTAGACGTTGCTGTTCTTCTATGCGTTGCAGTTCAGCTTCTCTTTGCTGTTCTTCTTGCAGTTCTTTTAGACGACGTTGCAGTACGGATTCTCTTCGCTGTTCTTCTACGCGTTGTCGTACGGCTTCTCTTTGTTTTTCGGCTAATTGTGGTTCTTCTAATATTCTAGCTTCGGCTAATCTTTGTTCTCTTAGTTTTTCGGCTTCTAGTCTCCATCTTGCCAGTCTTTCAAAAGGATTTTCCTTTGATGCTTCAGACTCTTGTGATGCTTCAGACTCTTGCTTCTCGTCCTTTCGACCCCATCTACCTCCTAAAAAGCTACTAACAGCAGGCGGGTCTTGTTGGGGAGGAGCCGATGGTATAATCCTAGATCGGAAATTAAAATTTCTAAGCATAACTCACCCAATTTAGAGTATGCCTCTGATTTATTAAAAGCTCATCAGCCTCGTACTGGTAAGAACGGCGTTTAACATGGTCTTTTCTCGCAGGATTAACCGCATAGGTATATGCTAAAGCATCCACAAAATCAGGACTTCTAACTCCAAATTTAGAACCACCTTTGCGTTTGCTCTCTATCGCTAATCGACCTAATGTATCTGTAAAAGCTTCTATAGATCTAAGCTCGTTAATCAATTCAGGATTATCTTTCGGAAGCGATAAACACCCAATAATTGCATCTTTAACTAAATCGTATAACTCAGATCTTAAATTACGATACCGCTCAGGTTCTGTACTGCTTCGTTGTCCTAATATCTGCTCAATCGGATAATATCCGTAATCTTCTAAATAATTAGCGGTAACAGAACCTATCCCATTAGCATCAACAACTATAGCATCGGGTTTATACCTATCAATTAAACCAGATATCTTCCTGTTAGTATCTCTAACAAGCTGACCAGACCAATAATCAGTGTGCTCAATAACATTGCCTCGACGGCATATAACAACCGTCTTATCTTCGCCTTCCCCAGCTATATCACAACCCATAATTAACGGTGCGTATGGATCAATTACCGCTTCACGCTCAATCGCTTCTAAAATGTAATTATAGGGAATAAAACTGTTGATTTCTTGTTTTGGAAATTGCCCTAAAATCTCAACTCGGGCTTGATCTGAATCAATGCCGTAACGGGCAATAATCTCCTCATAAAAACTTGGATCAATACCCTCAACGTCTCGTGTATCAATCTGATAACGTAGCCAATCAGTCAATGGAATATTAAATATATCAAAAAACCAACCTTCTAACCTACGAGGATTAGACGTCATAATCCAAAAACGATTAGCATTAACCTCGGTAAAAAAGCCAGTGATCGTTTTACATATAACACTAGGTATACCTGATGCCTCATCATTAAAAACCGCAATGCCATACGTATTATGATGACCAACAAAGGTATCAGGACGTTCTTCAGAATAGGTTTTACAAGTAATATTGTAGTGTTTAGAATCAATACCAAGGCTGGATTCTAGTAATTCCGCATACCAAACAGCAGGATGTAGAGATAACGATTGCATCTCAAACCAATGTTTATTCGGCAACATCGCAAGCCACTTACTAACTTCTGCCCATAATGTGCCCTTTAACTGCGTTTCTGAGTTGGCAAGACAGATTATAGACATACCCGCCCGAGTACTTATTAACCATAACATCAACCATGCATTAAACGTGGTTTTGCCTATACCACGCCCTGCAGATATCGCCATTTTTAATACTTTTGGATTGGGATTATTTTCATTATCAGCACAATGCCGATCAACATCCAGCATAGCATCTAATTGCCATTTGCGGGGTGCAGAAAAATTCTCAAGCGGTGTGTCTTTTACACCCCATGGAAAAAAATGTAAAACAAAGTTAGTAAAACTATTCTTGAATTCTTTTGATCCAATTAAGTTAATAAGTCTTTGTTCATCTTCTGTTTTTGTTGGAAGTACTTTTGTCAAAATAACAACTCATCAATCAAAACCATATCCGATAAGATTGAAGAGAATTACAGTCTGCCATCCATAACTCTCTTCAATCCTATCAGATAGAAAAAAGATGTGGTTAGGCAGAACCATCATGGTTACAATAACATAATATTAATAAAATGCAAGCAGTAAACCGACAGAAATAGCTTTTAATTTAATTTTTTCTGTTTTTATGAGTTATATAACAGGTTTTATTTTTTTAGCAAATAAAATAGGCTTTACGAGCTAAAGAAGCGGTGTTGTGTATATAAAATAGATATGGGTTTTAATATTTTCAAATAAGTAAAATTTTAATATTTTCTAAATTTTATAAAAATTGTCGGAGGGTAGGCTATATATCTCTAATGAAAAAGCATTGGGGGGCTACCCCCCTTCCAAAATCTTAAAAAGCCTCTAAAGCCTCACAGCATCATAAGCCTATAAAGCCTCACAGCATCATAAGCCTATAAAGCCTCACAGCATCATAAGCCTTTTAAAGCCCCACAGCATCATAAGCCTTTTAAAGCCTCACAGCATATAAAACCTAAAAAGCTCATAAACATACCTAGATTTTACTTTTTATGTAGTATGGTATTATTATCATCCTTATGTGCTTTTGGGATCTCAGTAAGCCTTTCTGGCTTTTTATGCCCTGTCTCTGGCAATTCCACTCCACCTACAGCCTTCAACCCCTTTTCCTTCATGCTTTGTTCTATTCTATTCAATATAGGCTTTAAATCTAAGGTGTGCTTATTCTCAATTGATATGTGATTGCCATATTTCTGACGATGTATCTTCTCTAATGTCCACATAAGACCTTTTTGCCTCCTATCTCGCATCTTGGAGTAAAATATCGGATTAGATAGTTCCTCTTCAGTCGGTTCAGGTTCATTAAGCATTTCATCAATCATATATTCCAATCTACAACGTACCGCCTCTTCATACTCTTTAGCATGATGCGGATACTTCTTAAGCCAATCGTAAAACGTATCATAATGCGGCATGTTAGGCTTTTTTAATACATGAGCAAGAGCTGAGCCATTAGCAACTCTTTTAATAATACTACTCATCAATGAAGCAGAATATCTAACTATAGCTTTTCTAGCTTTCTTAACTGTTTTATTCATATGGTTTTTATAGCATAAAGCATTGATTTTGTACAGTTTTAACTGCTTTTTCGTGCGCGCGAATATCGGGCTTTTGAAGCTTTGGAAGCACTCTTCAAAAGCCTTAAAAGCCTACAAGCCAATAAACAAATTGGAGAAGAAACAAAGTGAGTCAGCTGAGTCAGCAGTGAGCCAGCAGGTTTAGGCTTATCTGACTCACCCCAAAACTGCTATATGAGTATATAAACCCGTCTAGATTTAACTTTATATCAAAAGTGAGTCAGTGAGTCAGATGATTCGGGAACCTACGCACATATAGAGTTTTTTTACATTTTTTTTAAAAGTATATAAATACGTATATATGGGCTACTTTACGGATTCATCTGACTCACTGACTCACTTTTGTTGTTTTTTGATTTCTAAAGGCATCTCTGTGTCATTATGAGGATTTTAGGGTGAGTCAGATGAATTATTTTTGATGACTCACTGCTGACTCAGCTGACTCACTTTTTGAGCTTTAAAAGCGTCAACACTCTTTTTTTTACCAAGTTGCTTACTTTTTTGTGATATATGGGATTGACTAAGGAAGTTTATATCAGCTACGATATTCTCTTATCACATTGGAAACTTAAGTAGTTTCGTATGTTGTTGGTAGTATATTATAAATGATAAATCAAGAGATATTTTGAAAAAAGAATTACGACAGGACAGGTATGTGATAAAATTGTCTGTTTAAGTGACTGATCCGATAAACTCATCACGTGATTCCTTGGCATTCTCAATCTCATCACCCAAAAGAAGATCTGCTACAAACCGAATGTTATCTATATAAATCCATATTGGAATATTACAATTTGAAATAGATCTTCCCAGCACCAACTTACGCGTTGGAAAACGTCTTCCTACATATTTGCTAATTATATTTTCAATTTTCTCGACATTGCTTTCAATATTCATTCTTATAAAATAAGTGTTTGTCTCAATCTGATCACTCAGCTTCTGTAATTGTAAACCTAAACGTTGCTCTGGCGTTTTAGGAAACTTGTCAGTGTTAAAATCTCCATACTTTTCTATGTGTTCCACAACAGCTTTAGCGTATGAGACTTTCTTTTCCTCATGAGATAGTAATTTGTCACAATCTTTTTTCATCTCAGAGATAAGGTATTCGACACGTTTTATATCGTTTATCATTTTTATCTTAGTATTGCCGTTGAGTGCAAGAAAGAAAGATAGGATAATAAGCAATAAAAACGGATCAGGAGATATCCATATCAAGAAGGAATGAATTGTCTGTAAAACGTCACTTATAAAAAATAAACTAGGATGTTTGCTTGTAGGAACAAAACTAATCAACGTGTTAACTACTGCCGTAACTAGCAAACAATAAAAAATACAAGCTACAGTTCTTTTAAAGAGGTTCATATAAGCCGCCCTCCAAAAAGGTAGAAGAGATAACATATTACTCACCTCTTCCGGAGACCCGAGTAAAATAAGATTTGCTTTCGGGAAAAAAGAAATAATCGCATCCCACAATTTTAATTTCTTTTTCTCTTCTTGATTTTGAGCCATCAGACAACCACACTAAAACCAAAGAGAAATACCCTAATAAGTTGTGGACAAAACGAGATAAATACCTGTTTTCCTTGACTTTTATTTTTTCTCGTGAGAACGTGTGTTGTGTTGTGTTGTGTTGTGTTGTGTATCATTATTTGTACAATCCTTAGCTGATATAACCTTTTGTTCAGCTTTTAAACGTGTCATTAACATGGCTAAATCTCTGGTATCCATTTTCTTAATGTAGTTTATCGCTTCCTCTTTTAACTCTTTTTTAAGCTGTTTTAAAGGGGTGTAACGAATGGTTGTAGGCATGTCAACGCTACCTTTGGTTACAATACAGTTATCTCCAAAGTATATCCAGTCTAATGGCTTGTTTAAGGCACGTTTAATCTTAAGTGCTGTTTTGATTTCTGGGGTTCTATTTCCTTTTTCTATATTAAGAACCGCAACATAAGATATACCGATCCATTCCCCGAAAGCTTTAAGAGTCATACACTCTTTATTTCTAATATTCTTTATTCTTTTTCCTATTTCTATGGGATTGATAATTTCAACCTTATTGTGAGAATTTTTAACTATGACATTCTCGCCATCATATAACCAATCGAAAGACACGCAAAATTCATTGCGTAAAAACAATGCGTAGTGTGTACTGGCTGGTTGTGCCCCAGCTTCAAACCTAGCTATACAAACTTGCAACTGATTAGACAGCTTCCCTATTTGCTCTTGGGTGTAATTACGTTCTTCACGCACTTGTTTAAAGCGTGAGCCTATTATCTTCCAATCTAAGTTGTTTTTATCTTCTTGTTTCATATTTCCTTTATAGACTGATAGCAACAATAGTTCAAGGATTTAAGGCCATCGTCTAGAAAATAATTTATCAATAAAATATTATTTATAGGCTTGACTTATATATTTTATTGATACAATATGCCATCAATAAATCATCAGTTAACAAGAACAACCGCTGATTTAGCTGTAGTTAGAACGGAGAAAGAAAATAACAGAATTAAATATTGAACAAGTATCTTAAAGTTAGAAACTCTCACTGCCATTAATCAATAATTTAAACAGGATAATAACTCCCCTTTTTAGGGGGGATAAAGGAAGCAATTATGGATGAAACCACAATTAGCATAAAAGAAAGCATATCATCCCTTAGGTATTACATTTTAAACCAAGATGTCAACTACCTATATAACGCATACAATTGTCTTAGCCAGTGTACAATACAACTGCCAAACATTCTTAAAGCTCAAGATGATATATGCAAAATAACAAGGGATCTTGCGGATATGAATATTGAAGACTTTGAGGCTTGTGAGAAAGCTAAGAAGTTAGCTCAAGATTTAGAGTATTTCATATCTCATGTGGAAAGGGAAACTGTCTGTGTAGCTCATGATGTATGTGTATAAGGAGGTGTTAAAATGGCTTCATCAATTCTTAAAACACTGGATTTTGACACTATAGAGGAGATGGAAGAACACATTATATTTCGTATAGCTGAAGATAGGATAAGAGATGCGGATAGGAGGCTTTGGAAACATGTGTGCAATGGCTATCGCAAACACTTTTTAGATGAAGCTATTGTGATATTTGGTGATGTTTTACCCGTGAGATTTCCTGTTATTAAGGAAGCACTTTTTGAACTTCATAAGTTAAGAAGCGGAAAAGGAAATCTTAATAAAGCAGGACAGAAAGATAGAAGGTGTCAAATCCATAAAATACGAGAAGATTTACGAGATTTCACTAAATAATCTTAACTCAACTAAACTCTATAAAGGAAAATATCAAATGAAAATTAAAAATACCTTAATAGCAACAACGTTAATATCAGGTTTATTAGCTGGTTGTAATCTACTAGAAAGTGAAACTACTGATGTAGTCACTACTTCTACTAATAAATGCAAATGCAAAGGTGATTTTGAGACTTGCGACGAATGCAAGGTAGATATTGATGGGTTACCACAGGAATAAAGAGTAATACCCAACAAAACAGCCCCCTTTGATAGTCTCAGAGGGGGCTTAAGTAGATATAAAGTTTAAGGATAATAACTGGTGAGTAATTTAATTCCCTTTGAATTTGAAAGCAATAACATTCGTACTCTTGTTGATAAACAAGGAAATCCTTTATTTGTTGCGAAAGATATAGCTGAAGCTTTAGGTTATAATAATCCCAGTGATGCAGTGTATCAGCATTGCGATGGCTCTGTGTTTTACAGAACCATCATAGACAGTCTTGGACGAAATCAAAAAACTCGTGTTATAAAAGAACCCGATGTGTACCGATTAATAGTTAAGAGCAAATTGCCATCAGCTAAGAAGTTTGAACGTTGGTTATTTGAGGACGTCTTACCAACTATTCGTAAAACAGGTAGTTATTCGATTAGTTCAAAGACTGTTTCTCCTAATACACTACTTAGATTACACAAGCATTTTGAGCAGATAGCCAAACAAGCTGGATTGAAGGAAAACCAGTTGTTATTAAAGGTTAATCAGGGTGTTACAAGGATAACTGGTATCAACCAATTAGAAGCTATGGACATCGCCTATTTACCCTCTGCTGACAACGACGAATACCTTACCCCCACACAAATAGGTCAACAGCTAACTCCCCTACTTAATCCACAAGCGGTTAATCGGCTTTTACTTGATTTATCCCTTCAAGTTCAAAATCACGGTAGCAAAGGCTATGTTCCGACGTCTTTAGGCGAGGAGTTAGGCGGTCGTATGATGGATGTATCGAAAGCTCATACTAGCGGTTCAACCCAACAATTGAGATGGAATCAAAATAAAATAGTGCAGTATTTACAGTCATATATGGATAAACAAGACAATAAAAAGGAATGCCATGATTACTAAGAAGTACGAATTTACAGATGAGACTAAAGAACTTTTGGACTTTGAATCAACTGTTATTACGCTACATCGCATAAGAGCATTACGTGACTTTGGTGATGTTAAGAAGGGTGATTTAGGCGGTTGGATACAGAAAGAGAATAACTTATCCCACGCAGGTAATTGTTGGGTGGCTGATAACGCTAAGGTATGGGGTGATAAATCGAGAGTAACTGATAATGCTATGATATCTGACAATGCGGCAATATCTTATGACGCGATAGTATCTGATAATGTGATCGTATCAGATAATGCAAAAGTATCTGGAGAGGCGGAAGTTATCGGTGATGCGATAGTCCGTGATAATGCGGGAGTATTTGATAGTGCGAAAGTTAGCGGTAATGCGGTAGTCTGTGAGAATGCGTTCATATCTGATAATGCGATCGTCTGTGATAATGCGGAGATATCTGATAACGCTCGAATATCTGATGGCGCGGGGATATATGATAACGCGGAGATATATGATAACGCGGAGATATCTGAGAGCGCACGAATATCTGATAGGGCGAAAGTTAGCGACAATGCGCACGTATCTGATAATGCGAAGATATCTGATAATGCGGAGATATCTGATAACGCTCGAATATTTGAGGGCGCGGAGATATCTGGTAATGCTCGAATATATGGTAATGCGTTCGTATCTGAGAATGCGATAGTCTGTGATAATGCGGTAGTCCGTGAAAATGCATCAGTCTATCATAAAAAAGTCTGTGGTGATGAGATAATTAGCGGTAATGTGGAAATATGCGGTAGTTCGGTACTAAAAGGGAGCAAAAAATGATTACATTTTTACTTGTAATATGTGTTTTTCTATCTGGTATATCTATTTATTACTACTATGTAATTCAGGATTTACAGCGTGAAAACAAGCAGTTAAAGAAACGTAACGGTAATTCAACAAGAGTGAAGAGATGATCTTTAGTTATTTAGCTTTTATTTTATCTATTATATCGACCATTCATTTAATTGAGATTATCGAAGATTTGCTAAACAAATGGAGCTAAAAACATGAGACTTACTAAGATAGAAAAGTGGAGATTAGTATTTAATACTTTTGCAATTTGTATGATTATTGGGATGATTATTTGGTGGAAATATAGGTAAATAAAATGACCGAAGTTGTTAAAAGGGATATTAGTACCGCTATATGGTTAACATCTAAAGTTCGAATGTTAGCGGAGAGAAAATTAAGAAGATTAAATACCATTTTGTGTCTATTGATGCTTTATTATTCTTTCGCCTCTTTGGCTGTGCATCTTTTCAGCAGGTTTATTGTTTCTTTTTATCAAGCTGAGATTGGGGCTTTATTTGCGGTAATTAGCTTGTTTTTAAACTTCATGCCTTTAAGTTGGAGACCCGATATTATCGCTGATAAATATCGTGAATGTTATTTAGAACTGGAAAGATTAAATAGTTCTTCTGAATATAGTAAAATTGATCTTTACCATGAAATTTTAGCTAAATACCCTAATCACAGTGATACCGATTACAAAGATTTTATGGTTGAACAACGGTTTTATGGACGAGATATAACAGATTCATCAGGATTTTCTATAAAGACATCTTTATTTATTATGATATCATATTGGGTACGTAAAATCATATATATCTTGATGATAGCCGTAGCTTTTGGAATTCCTATTACGTACTTTTTATGGGTTTGTAGATGAGTTAACTACAACATAAAATGACGGTATGTGATATAGTTTTTAATGGCTAGACAGCTTTAAGAGTATAGTTATTGTAGAAGCAGATATTGATAATATAGTTGTTAATAATATGCCCATAAACCACTTAGTTTGGTTGTTTATAGCATCTTTAAGCTCTATCTTAACATTGGCTATATCTTGTTTAACATTGGCTATATCTTGTTTCAATTCTGTTCTGACGTTATTGATATCTTGTTTCAATTCTGTTTTAACGTTATTGATATCTTGTTTCAATTCTGTTCTGACGTTGGCAAGATCTGCTTTAGTTGCAAGATGTGGTAACGTTGTTTCCAATTTCGCAAATCGGATTTCAATACTTTGCTTTTGTACTTTTTGTTTCATTGCTGTATCTGTCATACCAAAAATTATATGCTATTTATACAAAAGAGTCAAAAGATTAAATCACCTAAGTTTAACAACGTTATCAAGTTCACCCGCAGTTACATCTCTAATTTTAAGACCTTTGATTATAGTAACTTTTCGTCTACTAGCACCTTTACCCGTGTTAATTCTGTCTGTTATGAAGTCTTTTTGTACAAGCTGCTTAGTAAGAGTTCCCGTTTTAACTGATAAACGGGCTTTTTCTTCTTCTCTAAGATATTTATTATAGCTTTCAGCCAAATTGGGAGTTGTCTCATACAATCCATCCCCTATTTCACAATAATCCTCCAGCCATTTTTGGATGGTATCTAGTTCATATCTTTCTTCTTTTGCCGCTTTTATGCATATTTCTGGGATATCTAACTGGTGATTTCTAGATAAATAATCTTGTACACCACCCAAAAACCACCGTTTAGCGTCCAGTGCATAATCTGCTAATTTGCTCTCTAGTGTCGGATCTATAGAATCAATGCGTTTCTTGAACGGTATTATAATAAGACGTTCCCAGATACTGTTATCTATACTACGAATAAACAAGGGTTTATTAGTGACAATAAACGGGGTAAAACTGGCTCTTTTACGTATTATTACATTAGAAAATAATAACCTAGCGGCTATCGTATCACCTCCCGTAATAGCTTTAACTACCGCCTCATTTAACGGTGCGTATTCATTTGTTTCATTCACAACAGCAATACGAGAACCAAAAGCACTTATGATACTAGGGCTAGGTGTACCTGTATCACCCTCATAAGCACTAGTGATATCTTTAAATTGTATAGTAGAGATATATTGTTCACCAAATGCATGTTCTAATAGTTTTATTAAAGTACTTTTGCCACTTCTACCAACACCTAGTAAATTAACTATCTTATGTGCTTCGTTATTACCTAATAATGCCATACCTACAACTCGTGCAAAAAAGTCCATAACTTCTTTAGTTTCAAAGTACCCAGATATAAGGTTGATAAATGCCTCAGATGGTTTACCAGTTGCAAAAGGTGTATTAGTTGATTTGGTAATATATAGTTCTTTTGTTATTTTGGCTTGTTCACCTGTTTCCAAGTCCAATATACCGTTGGTTTCACCCATATATTGGTTGTTGGCGTCGAATTTATCAGAAGTTATATGTAGTACGTCGTGTTGTCCTTCTTGTGCTTGAAGAAGTTTAGCAGTTGAGTTTGCTTTAGAATGTTCTTCGGCTTTACTTTGTTTATAGGCTTTAAGATACAAAGACCTAGGATTAGTTATATCTCCGTTATCATCCTCGTATTCTGTGCATAAATCGAGGTTATCATATTTCATACCTACTAGGAATTTTGATATATAACCAGTTATAGCTCCTTGTACTTTTTTCCATATGCACCCGTGTTTTTCATACCATTCTTCTTTATCAATTGCATAACGGAGTTTTTTAGAGTAAAAAAGGGTAAACATCGCTTTGTTGTATGCGTCACTGAAACGAGTAGCTTTTAAAGCGTTAGGTATCAGGTGGCCATGCTTATAAAATAAGGAGTCAAAAGTACTACGTTTCTTCGTATCATCTCCTATTTCCTCAAAGTCAAACGTATCCCATTTGTAATTGAAGTTATCCTCATCATAGGTATGACCTTGTTTACTCCATGCTTTAGCTATTGCTTTGCCTTTATCAGACCCTCTTGTTTCGTGGTGAACAGCCATAACAACAGGTATCCATACATCATGTGAACCGTTATAAAAACTCTCACCAAAAAATGATAAGAAAGCTTTAATTTCTCTATTGGTGTATTGTCTGTTATTATTGCTTTTCCATTTATCTGTGTTTGCCTCTACCTTTTTCTTCTTTTCTGGGAACAAGTCGACATAATGGGCGAATACCTCTTGTAACTTTTCCTCAGTGAGAAGCGGTAGCTCGTCATATTCTATATCCCTTAGTTCTTCTGACCATATATAAGGTTCTCGTGTATCTGGGTGTATATGATAAGCGACGAACTGCTGACCTACTCCCAGCATTTCCAGACGTTCAACTTTGCTAATAACCGCCGTTTTCTTCTTAATACCACTTCGTTCCATCCTAAAAGGTATTAAAAACTTAGGTGCTTTACCTATTCTAATTACTGGTTTTTTAAAATATAGTTCGAAATTATCGATAACTTCATCGGCGGTTTTCTGATGTTCACAGTCGCAATCTAGCCCGTATACAGGCTTATCTCCTATTCCTGTTAAAATCCCAAATCCGCCTTCTTTATAGCAGTCTATATCTTCAACAGATAATCTGAGATTCTGCCAACCTTGTATTGCTGGGTATTTTTTACCCAAAGGAATAGGTACAACATGATAGCCTTTTTCAGCTAGTTGTTTAGCGTGATTATCGAAAGATTGAACAACTGTCATACTTCCCTCATATATACCTTTGCGTGATTTTTCTTCAATTCAGCTATTTTCATCTCAAGTGCTATTTCTTCAGATTTTGTATAAGGCAATGGCTCTACGAGTGGTTCAATTCTTTGATTTTCTCTTGGTTGTTTAGACGCCGTTGTCTTGGATATGCTTTTACTTTCCCAGGGTTGTTTAGAAGCCATTGTCTATGGCGTTCTTTTACTTTCTCTGGGTTGTTTAGACGATATTGTCTTTGATATTCTTTTACTTTCTCTGGGTTGTTTAGATAATATCGTCGGCTTTTTTCTTTGGCTTTCTCTGGGTTATTTAGACACCATTGTCTTTGATATTCTGTGATTTTATCTATGTTGTTTAGATAATATTGTCTTCGATATGCTTTTGCTTTCTCTGGATTTTTTAGACGCCATTGTCTTTGATATTCGTTATTAATCCGTTTGTTCTCTTCATCTGATATTGTTATTGGCATGCTTCACAATCCTCCTCATTGGACAAATTGCTAACAGCATCAGATGAGATAACCCTTTTATCTATTATTAATTTAATAGTCTCTTTTAACTGCGTTAAATGCTCCAAAACAGCGTCTTTAGCTTCTAATTCTATGTGTCTTAACGTGTCTTTAGATAAGTTTGAGCCTAGTTTAAGACGGATGAAGAGCATATCTTCCTGTGCTTCGTTAATAGTACGTGTGTAAACCTTAAACAGCGGTTGTCCATTTGACATAAGTAATTTCCTTATAAGTTGTAATGATTGTTTCCCTTTGTATCAGATCGGGTTTGAAGTGTCTATAATATTATTTATCAATAAAATATTATTTATAGGCTTGACTTATATATTTTATTGATACAATATACTACCAACAACATACGAAACTACTTAAGTTTCCAATGTGATAAGACGAAAAGGGAGAGATAACCATGGGCAAAGTCAGCCAACACTACATGGAACAAATAGAAAACAACTACGATTTCAATAGTCTCAATAATCCCAGATATGGCATTGAGCCAGAACCTGATTATGCAGGGGAGATTATAGACTATTTAAAGAAGATTCCCAAGATGTCCGCGGATCTTATGCTTCATAGGGATATAGAAGTTAAAAAGGAGATTTTATCTCTTCTTTATCATAGGCTTGATCATCTCAAGTGTTTAGTTAGTAAGCACTCTAGTCGTTTATCGGAAGAGATAAAGAAACGGGAAGAATTTTATTATCAAGTCAGGTCTATTTCTATTTAAGGATACCCGTAAGGGTTTGGGCGGGTTGTCTCCTTTTATCCCGCCCTATTTTGAATTTGCACAGGAGGTACGATGTTAATAACGGTAAAAAACACATTGAGCCAAGCGGTTAAAGACAAGAATCGTTCTCTGCTTTTAGAGATATTACATTTAGTTACTGATGGTTTACTAAAGGTTGAGGATGCCAATGAAGCGGTTGAGATTAAACCTATTGTAGACCGTTCAACTTTAGAACGTAGTGTCAGGGAATTAGCCAAAAAATACATTATATCTAATGGAGAACGAGGCAATTATCTTTTTACTAAAAGTATTCTTGAGCCTATTTGTGGCAGATATAAGACGATTAAAGACCTTACTGATACAGAGTTAGAACGAATTAATATCAAGTTATCGGAGGTGGATAATGACTAAAGCACATGCTGTGTTATCGCCCTCCTCTGCGCATCGTTGGTCAGCTTGTTCGGCATCTATTGCTATGGAGTCTAAATATCCTGATACATCAAGTGTTTACGCACAAGAAGGTACTGTTGCACATAGTATTTTAGAAGAATGCCTAAAAAACAATTGTGATGCAAAAGAATTTAAAGGGCAAAAGCGGGTTATTGAGGATAGCACTTTCGAGGTTAATTCTGAGATGGTTAGTTCTGTTCAATTGTGCCTTGATTACGTCCGTTCTTTTGACGGTTCTATAACTACAGAGACGACATTTTCATTAGAGGCAGTAACAGGTGAGACAAGCGGTCAAGGAACAGTTGATGTTGTTATTGACTGCGGTGATGTTTGGCACATTGTAGATCTAAAATATGGTGCTGGCGTTGCGGTTGAAGCTCAAGATAACCAACAATTGATCCTTTATGCATTAGGGGTTTTAGACGCTTGGAGTACTTTTTGTGGCGAGCCTTCAAAAGTTGTTTTAACGATAGTTCAACCCAGGGTTCGCGGTCAAGATCCTATTAAAACATGGGAGGTAACACCCGATGAATTACATAAAAGACAAAAATTGTTTTTTGAGAGCGGACAAGAGGCATTAGCTATCAAGAAATCTAACGTTATTCCGTATACTGCTTATCAACCGAGTGAAAAAGTCTGTCGTTTTTGTAAAGCAAAAGCTCGTTGTCCCGCATTAGCTAGAACTGCAGTTCTTGCTACTAATCAACCTTTGAACAACTACGAATTATCAAAAGCTTTAGACACATTACCATTAGTGGAAATGTATATTAAAGCGGTTAGGCATGAGGCTTTTAGAGCGTTAAATGCGGGAGAAACAATACCTGATTACACATTGAAAGAAGGGAGGAAAGGCAACAGAACATATAGGGATGAACAGGAGGCAAAGGAGTTATTAGGGCGATTATTTGGCGATAAGGCTTTTAGGAATGTTCTTATATCTCCTGCTGAAATGGACAAATTAGTCCGCGTTGAAGATCTTAGCGATGAAGATAGATCAAAGCTTGAACAGCTTGTTATCAGGCCTGAAGGGAAGCAACAAGTAACAAGATATGAAACAGAAAACTTAAAAATAGCGAACATATCCGAGTTTAATAAAGTAGCATAAGGAGAGTATATCATGTCAAATGTTGTTAGGGTTCAAATAAAAGGTAGATTGTCGTATCCTTCGTTATTCCAACCTAAGGAATCAAAATTCAAGAAAGAGCCGATGTATAGTGCTGATATTTTGTTTTCTAAGAAAGACAAAGAGCAGTTTAAGATATTAGATGATGCGAGACGACAAGCGGGACAAAACAAGTTTCCCAATCGTGATTACTCTTGGGTATTGAGGGAGGCTGAACGCAGTCAATCGTTGTTGATTAAAGACGGCGATGCAAAGCTTGATCGTTCTAATGACCCAGATAAATACAGGGAAGCATACGAGGGAAAATGGTATATCACTGCAACAAATAGCCAACAACCTACTATAGTAGATCAACACGCTTATCGGCTAACAGAGGATACAGGACTATTTTACGCAGGATGTCATGTTGTCGCACTTCTCAATATCGGTTGTTATGACTTTGAGAACACAAAAAGAGGGTTCACTAATACCTTACGTGGAATTCAATTCATCAAGGATGATACCCCATGGCAAGGGAAACGTACTGCTGATATAGGCGAGTTTCAACCTCAAGAGGTAACGGAAAACGCTGATGTTTCTTGGGCGGATTGATGTCATATTTGTTTTTAGACATTGAGACACGAAGTCCTTTAAAACTTCAGAAAGTGGGAACTTATGCATATGCTGAGTCAGCGGAAATTCTGCTATTGGCATATGCTATAGGTAACCAAGTTGTTCAAGTGTGGGATTTGACTATTGATAAGATTATGCCTGTTGAGTTAGAGCGGGCATTTTCTGACCCTACTGTTTGCTGTGTAGCTCATAACAGTTCTTTTGAACGGGTGTGTCTTAAGTTGTGTTTAGAGGTTGATATCCCAGTTCATCGCTGGAAATGCACGATGGTTGCTTCTCGTATAGCTGGGTTACCTGCGTCGTTAGAAGCTGTATGCCAAGTGCTAAAACTGCCCGAAGAATATAGCAAAATGGCTGTTGAGGGCAAGAAGCTTATTCGTAGATATTGTTATGGTGAATTAGGCTTAGTTAAAAAGGATGATTTTTGGGGGTTATTCAAGGAATATTGCCTAAAAGACGTTGAGGCATGTAGGGAGATTTTTAGGAGGTTACCCTCTGTTATAAATTCTGAGATGTCATTATGGGTTTTAGATCAGATAATTAACGATAGAGGATATCAGATAGATTTAACTTTGGCTAATAACGCAGATCAATATGTGAAAACGGCTAATAGACAACTAGATGCGGAAACTCGTAAACTTACTGATAATCAAGTGTGTTCATCACGTTGTGTAAGTTCTTTACTTGAGTGGTTATCAGAAAATGAACAAGTTGTTTTAGCTGACTTGAAGGAGAGTACTATTGAACAAGTTTTAAGTAATAGTACTTTAAGCCAACGTGCCATTTGTGTATTAAGGAACAGGTCTGAGGCATCACGTTCTGCTCCACGTAAATATCAAGCACTAATTGATGCTGTGTCATCAGACGGAAGATTACGAGGCACTTTGCAGTTTTACGGTGCAAGTCGTACTGGACGTTGGGCTGGTAGATTGTTTCAACCCCAGAATTTACCACGTCCTAAAAGTTCCACTGCAGAAATTGAGCAAGCAATAGATAATTTCATATCTTCAAGAACTGTTAAAGACCCGATTAAATTAGCCAGTGATTGTATCCGTTCAACTATTATAGCATCTCCAAATAAAAAGCTTATTGTTGCGGATTTATCAGGTATTGAAGCCCGAGTTTTAGCGTGGATTGCGGGTGAGCAATGGAAGTTAGATGCTTTTATTCGAGGCGATGATATCTACAAATTGGCTTATGCTAAAGCGTTTAATATCCCATATGGGACAGTTAGTAAGTCTCAACGTTCTATTGGTAAAGTTATGGAGTTAGCACTAGGCTATCAAGGCGGGGCTAAAGCGTTTTTATCCATGGCATCCACCATAGGCTTGGATTTGCAACAGATGGCGGAACAAGTTAAATCCACAGCGTCAATTGACGATTGGGAACAGGCTGAAAATAGTGCAATTTGGATGCGAGAAAATCACCCAAAAAACAGCATTGATAACTTCTTGATAGGTACGGCTTGCGAACTACTAAAAGGAGCTTGGAGGAAAAAGCATCCAAACGTAGTATCTCTTTGGGAGAGAATGCAAAAAGCTTTTAGAGAGATTTTAAATTGTGAGCGAAACGTAGTATTAAGCATCAACCACTTATTAAAACTTAGAAGAACGAATAACACAATCCAGTTAGAACTACCATCATCTCGGCATTTATCATATGTTGACGTGCGAGATACAAACGGTGAACTTAGCTATTTAAGTACAATACAAGCTGGATTTAGAGAAAAGACTTACGGGGGCAAGTTAGTAGAAAACGTTGTACAGGCTATAAGTCGAGATATTTTAGTTAACGGCATGTGGAATGCTTCATTGATGGGTTATGACATAGTTTTAAGTGTACATGATGAAATCGTATCTGAAACCCATGATATTCCTAATTATAATGCAAACGAACTTTGTTCGTTAATGGCAGAAGTACCTTTTTGGGCTAATGGTTTACCACTCAAAGCTGAGGGTTATGAGGCTTTGAGGTATCGCAAATGATTAAAGAGTCTGTATTAGAGCAACGATTGGTTAAAGGTGCTAAAAACCTTGATTGTTTTGTCCGTAAAATACAGTTCATAAGCCACAATGGTTGTCCTGATAGACTACTTATCACACCTACTGGATATCTTTTTTGGGTGGAAATGAAAACCGCTAAAGGCAGATTATCAACAGCACAAAGGCGGGAATTGGAGTTATTACAACGTTACGGACAACGTATTTATGTTCTCACCTCTGTTGGAGAAATAGACGGTTTTTTGGAGATGTTAAAATGTTACTTAACTTAGCTCCGCATCAAAACAAAATGGTAGATTGGATATTGACACATAGACGATGTGCGTTATGGGCATCTATGGGTTCTGGCAAAACTGCTAGTGTGTTGTTTGCGTTATCTGTTATTAGGATTACCGATCCCAGTCCTACTCTTGTTATCGCTCCTTTAAGGGTTGCTTCTTTAGTTTGGGGTGAAGAAGTAAAACGCTGGTCGGCTTTTTCCGATATGAGAGTATCTACTATTATCGGCAGTGAAAAACAACGTATAAAAGCTCTTAATACTCCTGCAGAAATATACACAATTAATTTCGAAAATCTCCCTTGGTTGATAAAATACCATTTTAAAACTTGGCGGTTTGCAACAATAGTCGTTGACGAAAGTACAAGGCTTAAATCTTTTAGAACCCATCAAGGAACCAAACAAACCAGAGCCTTAGGCAAAGTAGCTTTTAGCAAAGTAGAACGCTTTATTGAATTAACGGGCACACCATCCCCTAATGGCTTAATTGATTTATGGGGTCAGCTTTGGTTTTTAGATAAAGGTGAGAGGTTAGGTAGAGTTTATCGGGTATTTACATCCCGTTGGTTTAATAGTGTACAAGTAGGTTCACATGTAGGAGCAGTTAAACATATCGCACATGACACTTCACAGAAAGAAATAGAGGATAAATTATCCGATTGCTGTTTGTCGTTAAATATCGCTGATTATCAGGATATTGATAAACCGATTAAATCTGTACACAGGATAGAGTTACCTAAAAAAGCTTTAGCACTATATCAAAGGTTTCAAAAAGAGATGTTCTGTGAAATTCAGGAATCAACTATTGAGGCTTTCAACCCAGCTTCTAAAACCGTCAAATGTCTTCAATTAGCCAATGGTGCTTTTTACGTTGATGAAAATAAAAACTGGCAAGAAGTGCATGACGTCAAAATCAAGATGTTAGAATCTATAGTAAGTGAAGCGAACGGATCTCCTATTTTAGTTGCTTATCATTTTAATAGTGATTTATCCAGATTACAAAAAGCCTTTCCTTTTGCGAGAAAATTAGATCAAAACCCGCAAACGGTTATAGACTGGAATAACGGTGATATATCCCTACTCCTTGCTCATCCTGCCTCCTGCGGTCACGGGTTAAATCTACAATACGGAGGGAATATCCTAGTGTTTTTTTCCCTGTGGTGGGACTTAGAACAACACCTACAAATCATCGAACGTATCGGCAATACAAGACAGAAACAAGCGGGATTAAATCGGGCGGTTTTTATCCATTATTTAATCGCCCGAAACACCATTGATGAAATCGTTTTAAAGAGGTTACAAACCAAAGCCAGCATACAAGATTTGTTATTAGAAGCTCTGAAACAGGAAACAAAATGATGAACTATGAATATAACTACACAATACATGATATCGGCTTACATGCTCGTACGGAGGAGATAACCACCCTGTTATCCATAAAATAGGATATTAATATGCCATTTATATTTGTGTTAATAGGAGCTTCAGGCGTTGGCAAAACCACTTTAGCTAAAGCCGTTATTAAATGTTCTGGAAATCTCATCATGCCTGTTGGTGTAACCACTCGTAAACCTCGAATTGGTGAGAAACAAGGGGCAGATTATCAATTTATCTCTCATGAAACATTCAAGCAATGGCAACAAGAACAGTTATTTATTGAAACCGCAGTTTATCGAAATGAACAATACGGATTGCTCAAAAGCGACATACTTGAGACATTAGACAATGGATTTGACATCTTAACCATCCTAACACAGGAAGGCTTACAGATCTTTGAAAAGCTCTTTGGCAAACAAATAGTTTCTATATTCATATCTCCTCCTCATGAACAAGAGTTACAGCGAAGAAGACTTAAAAGAGGATATATACAAGAGGTTAAAGGGGAAAATGACATATTCGGAATGAACAGAGCTTATCACTTCAAAATTACCAATGATCATCTCGGTATCACCTGCCAACAAATAATCCGTATTAGGAAAATGGTTAAGGAAAAATTAAACAAATGACTAAATCTTCTGTATTAAAAGATGAATTACATGTATTGAAATAAATAATTAATTGTCTTACATAGTATAAGTTAAGAAGTAGTTCAATTATTAAATCAGGAGCTGTAAATGAATAGAATGCTAAAAATATCCGCTTTATTTATCTTTAGTATTGCAACACCAAATTATATTCTAGCTGGAAATTGCTGTAGCATACCAGATACTAGAGATCAAGTAGAAGGCAATACTTCACCCGTACAAATTACTGAAAATGCAACAGAGCATCAATCTGATTCAAATCTAGAAACAGATACCCCAAATACTGATATTACTCAAGAAGGAATAGATGTAAATTTTGAACTTAATCCAGGCTATGATGGCCCAACATTAGTAAATTGGGATTCTGAATCTGATACTACATTAGATTCTATTCCGCCTTTTCCTTATAACTTGCCAGAAGAGACGACGAATATCGACAATATTAATCTTTCAAGCTCAGGTGTCACATTTCCATCAGATGAAAATATTAATAATCCAAGGTGATATGCTATAGAATTTAAACAAAATAACATCGTAAAATCAATGACTTATAGTCCCTACCTCCTATTCAATGAGCCATTGATTCTACTTGGTTTTTCCGATTGCAATCCCGCGCCTTTTGAAGTATACTGCAGTAGGTTAAAAGCAGGTATAAAGAATGACAAACAAACCCGAAAAGACAATATCTACAATTCACCTTTAGAATGCAGAGTGATATTACTTGAATATGCTTATGAAAGCCTTGAGAAGAAAGTTGATAAACTTTCCAATAGATGGATGCTCGTTTTGAAAAGGTTGATGCTCGTTTTGAACAAGTATTTAAAGAAATAGGAAATGTTCGTATCGAAATGCGGGATATGATATGGAAAATACCTGCATTATTGGCTGTTATCATGACCGTAGTTGGAGGAATAGCTAAAGGCTTTCACTGGATTTAACCCCCCAACAACAACTCCGCCTCAATAGCTCTTCTAGCAACTAAACCCTTTAATCTCTTTCCTCCTCCGTAAACCCATCGCCTACATTCTTGAGAGGCTTCCTCCCATTGACCCGAGTTAACACATCTACGTAACGTGCTGTTTTTATATCTTGTTGTGCCAAGATTAAAGACGAAGTCTCCGATGGCTGACAAACAATTGTCGTTAGAAGACAAAAGCGATGGAGATAATTTGATAGTTACATTAAGATGTCTCCTTATATCATAGTTTAGAAGATTTTCCGCTTGTTCTTGAGTAATAACTAAACCATCATAAACATCACATCCAGTATGGCCATAACCTATAGTCCAAACCCCAGCTGAACAACGATAGGCTTTTAATCTAAGACCTTCAAATTGTTTTATTAGAGATATTAAAAGTTGTGGAATAGTAATCATTTTAACTAATTAAACTTTAAATTGTTGACTCATTGTTTATTGGTTATTACAAATAAATAATGTAAAAAAATTATTGACCAAATAATATCTGAATTAAGATTATATAAAAGCAGAGTTATCACAAATAAAACTTTTCTAGTTATAAATGTGCAACCTAATAAATAATTTTTATTCAACAATAAATAAATTAATAATATACAGAAATAACTATTCTTTTATTTTAAGTTTTTCTTTTAGCATTCCCTGCACAATACTAGGATTAGCTTTTCCACCCGTAGATTTCATTACTTGACCAACGAACCAACCCAACAAATTTGGCTTGTTAACAATTCTTTCGACTTTATCTGGATTAGAATTAATAACTTCATCAACAGCATTAGAAATAGCAGAAATATCTGTAATTTGATGCAAGCTAAGTTTTTCTACAATCTCTTTTGGAGATCCGCCCTTATCCAATAATATATTAAAAACATCTTTTGCTATTTTACCTGATATAGTTTTATCAACGATCAAATCAATTAATCCGCCTAATTGATCAATTGAAATAGGAGTATCTTCTATGCTTTTTCCTAATTTATTTAATGCTCCTAAAAGATCATTAATTATCCAATTGGCAGCAATTTTTTTATCACGATTAACGGATAGTTTTTCGAAATAATCTGCAATTGATTTATCTGAAACTAAAATAGAAGCATCATATAAAGAAATACCAAATTCAGAAATAAAACGATCTTTCTTCGCATCTGGCAATTCAGGAAGTTGACATCTGATTTCATTAATAAAATCCTCGTCAATTTCTACAGGAAGCAAATCAGGATCTGCAAAATAACGATAATCATGAGCACATTCTTTATTACGCATAGGACGAGTCTCATTTTTTACAGGATCAAATAACCTAGTTTCTTGCCCAACGATATGTCCATCTTCAATAAGAGCAATCTGACGACGTGCTTCATATTCTATAGCCTGCCCTAAAAAGCGAATAGAATTAACATTCTTAATCTCACATCGTGTACCAAAATTATCTCCAGGACGACAAACAGAAACGTTAACATCGGCACGAATTGAACCTTCTTCCATATTACCATCACATGTTCCTAAATAACGTAATATACTTCGTAATTTAGTTAAAAAAGCTTTGGCTTCTGCAGAAGAACGCATGTCTGGCTTACTCACTATTTCCATCAAAGCTATACCTGAACGATTAAGATCAATACAAGAATATGAAGAATACTTATCATGGATTGATTTGCCAGCATCTTGTTCTAGATGAATACGCTCAATTCCTACTTCTATCATTTCAAACTGACCTTTTTTATCTGGGCCAATTGAAACATATACTTTTCCTTCACCTATAATTGGCTCATTATGCTGTGAAATTTGATATCCTTGAGGAAGATCTGGATAAAAATAGTTTTTCCGTGCAAAAACAGAATACTTGTTAATCTGAGCATTTAAACCAAGGCCAGTCATAACAACTTGTCTAACACATTGACTGTTCAATATTGGTAACATGCCAGGCATCGCTGCATCAAAAAAACTAACTTGTGTATTAGGATCAGATCCAAAATCAACCGATGCACCAGAAAACAACTTTGATGCAACTGATAACTGTGCATGAACTTCCATACCAATGACAACTTGCCAATCACCTGTATCACCAGATATTAAAGATCTTGATCTGGAAGAATTAGTATTAAGTAAAACCATAACAAACCTTTATAATTATAATTATCTCAGACTATATTTAAAAATACACAACTTAAATCATATGACTATTAAAAATAGCATATCTAAATAAATATTAATGAAGAAATTTATTTCATCAAAATAACTTTTTAAATAAAAGATAAAAATGACAGAAACTACCACCATTTTGAAGGTCTAAAACATCCTGCTTCTTTTTCAAGCACAGATCCAACACTATAAATTACATCTTCACGAAATGGTTGCCCAATCAACTGTAATCCAAGCGGCATTTTTTTGTCACATAAAGAAGCCGGAATAGATATAGCAGGCAATCCAGACATATTAACAGCGACAGTAAAAACATCATTATAAACATTTTCCATAGAACCAGAATTATGTTCTTTTTTACCCAAAGGAAATGCTGATGTTGGTGTGGTAGGAGTCAGAATTACATCTACGCTTTTCTTAAATACACTATCAAAATCGCGTTTTATAAGTGTACGAATTTTACGAGCCTTAAGATAATGAGAATCATGACAATCGGCAGAAAGAACATAAGTTCCAATCATAATACGATGTTTGACCTCTTTGCCAAATCCAATAGAACGTGTTTTCTCATACATATCCTCTATATCTTGAGCTGGTATACGTAAACCATAACGAACACCATCATATCTAGCAAGATTAGATGAAGCCTCTGCTGGTGCAATAATATAATATGAAGGAAGAGCATATTTAGTGTGCGGAAGTGATATATCAACAATCTTTGCTCCAGCATCTTTTAGCCAATCAATCCCATTATCCCATGCTTTCTCCATTTCAGGAGATAAATCACCAATACGGTATTCTATAGGTATACCTACTGTTATATCCTTTATAGACTTGCCAATCGCCGCTTCATAGTCTGGAACTGGCAAAGTAACACATGTTGAATCACGATAATCATGTCCTGCTATAGATTTCAATAAAATTGCAGAATCTCTTACAGTACGAGATATTATTCCAGCTTGATCTAAAGATGGAGCAAAAGAAATAATACCCAAACGAGAACACCTACCATATGTAGGCTTGATCCCAACAGTTCCAGTAAAAGCTGCCGGCTGACGAACTGATCCACCTGTATCTGTTCCTAAAGAAGCTGCACATAAAAAACTAGCAACGGCTGCTGATGATCCTCCGGAAGAGCCTCCAGCTGTAAAGTTATCAGTAGAGTTAATAGCCCTCCAAGGATTGATTACATCTCCATAGTAGGAATTCTCATTAGAAGATCCCATTGCAAACTCATCCATATTAAGTTTGCCGAGCATTATAGCTCCATTATCCCATAATTTTTGTGTTACCGTAGATTCATAATCCGGCCTAAAACCATCTAAAATATAACTGCAAGCCTGTGTATGAACACCTTTAGTCGCAAAGCAATCTTTTATACCTATTGCAATTCCTTCCAAATCTCTTGCATTACCATTCATAATTCTTTTGTCAGATTCCTTAGCAGCTTCACGTGCTTTATCTGATAATACTTCCACATATGCATTAATTTTTGGATTAGAACTATCAATAGCTTCAATATATGCATCAATCAGTTCAACAGCAGAAATCTTTTTTTGTCTTAATAGATCTCTAGTTTCTGATATATTCATAAGATTTAATTCAGACATACCAATAAGCTTTCTATATAAAATTATTTAATTAGGTCATTAAATTATCTAAAATTATTCCACAGTTTTTGGAACAAGAAAAAAATTTTTATCAGCATGAGGTGCATTAGATAAAATAGAATCAACTATTCCTCCATCATCTACGATATCAGAACGTTGTTTCATTTCAATTGGAATAACAGATGTCATAGGTTCCACACCTTCAACATTAACTTCTGCAATTTCATCTAAAAAAATCAAAGTACTATTAAGACGAGATAAAAGACATGAAATATCATCTTCATCTATAGCAATACAAGAAAGACGAGCAATACGCTTAACATCTACAATATCCATTGACATATTATATTCCCCCATATAGTTTTTTCGTATTACAAAATAGATAAATGATCATCTATGACGTTATAATTATTATATTCCATCTTTGTATTAAAATATCAATTTATCGGTAATAAAATGTAATTTTTACAAACGATCATGCTAATTATACTAAAATACCCTAATATTTAAAAATAAAACACTAAAACTATTACCATATATTGAAGATATCATTTGCATATAAAAATTACCCCCTCCTCTACTAAAATAAAGGTAAATATAAAATCACGTATATTGATTGATTTTTTAATATAAAAATATATACAATAATATACATTTAACTTATTTTGTATATTTCTAGCAAACGATTAGAAAAGAAAGATCTATCCAAATGTCAATAATGCTTGTTGAAGATTTGGTCAAGTCTCTTCAACCAAATCAACAAATCGCATCAATTGATTTAGGAACAAAAAAAATTGGTATTGCAATTTCTGATCTTGGAAGAAGATTTGCAAATCCTCGTCCATTTATAATCAGAAAAAAAATTGCACAAACGGCAGCAGATTTACTGGATTTTGCTCAAAAAGAAAACGTCTCAGCTTTTGTAATTGGAATGCCCTTCAACATGAATGGATCAGAAGGGCCGCGCGCACAGTCTACGCGTGCTTTTGTTAATAATATAATTGATATAATTAATTTACCTTTTATTTTTTGGGATGAAAGACTTACTACAGTATCAGCTAATAACCTCCTAATTGATATGAATGTATCAAGAAAAAAAAGAGCTAAAAAAGTCGATTCAATCGCTGCAAGCCTTATCTTGCAAGAAGTACTAGACAGAATAGCCATAATTAAAGAATAATACATGATATCCTATGTCATTAAGATGAATTTTATTTATAATTATGGTATAAATACAAAATAAATAATTAAAATCAATGACTTACATAGCCCTAACCCTGATTATGGACATCATTTATTCTACTTAGTTTTTCTTATTGCGCCCCCGCACCTTTTGAAGTAAGTGTATTTGAAAAATTATGATAAATTACAAGTAAACCAAAAAAATATAACAACTACAATTCGCCTTTAGAATGTAAAGTGATATTACTTGAACATGGGTATGAACGACTTGAGAAGAAAATTGATAAACTTTCTGATAATATTAATGCAAGTTTTGAAAAGGTTGATAGTCGTTTTGAAACCATTATCGATAAAATGGACAAGGAATCTATAAAGGGTTGATGCTCGTTTTGATCAGGCATTTAAAAAAATAGGCAATGTTCGTGTATAAATGCGAGATATGATATGGAAAACACCCCGCATTATTGACTGTTATCATGACAATTATAGGCGGAATATCTCTAAAGGCTTTCACTGTATTTAATCCTTCAATAACAACTCCGCTTCAATAGCTCTTCTAGCCACTAAACCTTTCAACTTCTTACCCCCTACGTAAAACAATCGGTTACATTCCTTTGATGCTTCTTCCCATTGATTCATGTTAACAAATCTACGCAAAGTGATGTTCTTATACCTTGTTATGCCAAGCTTAAAGACTAAGTCTCCGATGGATGACAAACGATTTTCGCCAAAAGACAAAAGCGATGGAGATAATTTGATAGCTTCAAGAAGATGTCTCCTTGTATCATAATGTAGAAGGTTTCATGCTTGTTCTTGAGGAATAACTAAACCCTCATAAACATCACATCCAGTGTGCCCATAACCTATAGTCCAAACTCCAACTGAACAACGATAGGCTTTTAGTCTAAGACCTTCAAATTGTTTTATTAGAGATATTAAAAGTGGTGGAATAGTAATCATTTTAACCAATTAAACCTTAAATTGTTGACTCAAATAAGTGTATTATGTTAATTGATGCAATCTTATGTTGAGTTTATTGTATTGGATTATGTTATGAGGCGTATACTATCATTAGGATTGGGTTTTTGGTTCTTCTTGTTTGCAGGGGGGATATATCCAGCTGTCGCATATAGAACTAATTATTGCCATGGATACGCGAAAAATGGTCGTTGTAAGAATGTACACGTGAGAGGATACTATAGAAGAAATGGAACTTATGTTAAAAGCTATTACCGTTCTTCGCCAAAAAGGTCATTTGATTATTCTAATTATCGTTCGTCATGGATCAACTGATAATCATTATTATTAATTATCTACTTGGTTTATCATTGGCTTTGTATGCTTTTAAATGTTTAAATCAACTTCTAAAGAGTATTTGTTATAAATATGTTAAGTATGAAACTAAATTTTTTATATCCAACCTTATTACTTGGTTCATTGCTTAATCTATACCTTTGGTGTCCACAAAAACAATATTTTGGAACGGGAGGGATACTATAAGTACTACGAACTTTTCGGAATATTTCTTCTCATTTTTTGTTTATTAGGTTTCTACTTCGGATATATGATTATTACATCCGATCAATGCAAAAAGTATATGCAATAATATTCCCATAAAATAAAAGAACCGTTTTTTAGAATCTTTTTATTCTTTTGTATATGTATAATCATACCACATACGGGTAGGATGATGTATAGTATATATGATATCTATAATTATTGTGATTATAATCCTATTTATTAGATAGCATATCTTTTAAGAAAATACACTTCTATCCATCATATATGTACAAATATATAGAGCTATTCGACGCAAATAATCTTTTTCATTCTAACACCTCCTCTTTTGAACAATTTTATCAGTATACCAAAAGCCTAAGATGCAAGCGACTATTTCTTGTGTGAATGGACTTAACATCATTAAAGGGTCATTTGTAATTATGCCTTCTTTAACACTCCACCAAACCAATAACGGATAAAATATAATCCAAAAAATCGTTGTTATGGGGGAACTAAAGCGTTAAAGCCGTCAATCCACCTAATGCCACTTCTGGCTTGTTGAGATTTAATCTTAGCTAATCTTATCGGCGTCTTTACGAATAGCTTTAAGTCTGCACCTATGGCTTGTGGATCAAAAACTCTTTTCTTTTTAATGCCTTTGTATTCTCTATCGGTCATTACGCCGTCATATAACCAGTCGAAAGACATACCGAATTCATTACGTAAAAACAAAGCGTAGTTTGTACTAGATGGTTAGATGGTTGTATACCAGTTTCAAATCTAGATATACAAGCTTGCATTTGAGTGGAAATCTCACCTATTTCTTCTTGGGTTTTAGTTATGCTCTTCACGCACCTGCCTAAAGCGTGAGCCTATTATCTTCCAATCTAAAGCGTCTTTATCGTTTTTTTGCATACGTACCCGAAGCAAATAAAAAAGGTGCGGGGAAAAATATTGTTAAATCAGGTATTTAAGAAATAACCAGCAACTATGGTATATAGTTATCACTAATAAAAACGTTTCATAAAACATAAAATATTATTTCATTTCTAAAAATAAAAAACGAATTAATTTTGATCAATGATTTAATTAATACAAAAAAAACAGAAAAAAATCTACGTCTAAAGATATTCTATCGTTATTATGCAATATATTTTTTTATTGATTATGACAAACCTGTACACAGGGAAATTTTGACTTATGAAACAAAAACAAAACTTTTCAATAACACCTTATTTAGAATTTGACCGTGAACATTGGGCAACATTAAGTGATTCTGTCCCACTAGATCTACTAACGGATAAAGAGCTGCTGAAACTGAAGAGTATCAATGATGAAATTTCAATGGATGAAGTAAATAAAATTTATCTTCCTATTTCAAGGCTACTTAATTTCTATATCAGTTCAAATTTACGTAGACAAACAGTTTTACAACAATTCTTAGGTACTAATTGTACTAAAGTCCCTTATGTTATCAGTATTGCAGGCAGTGTTGCAGTTGGTAAAAGTACCACAGCTCGCCTATTACAAACTTTATTAAGTCGTTGGCCCGAGCATCGTAAAGTTGATCTTATTGCAACAGATGGTTTCTTATACCCAAATCATATTTTAAACGAACGTGGAATAATGAATAAAAAAGGATTCCCGCAATCCTATGATATGCACCGTTTAGTAAAATTTATTTCTGATATAAAATCTGGAGTCAAGCAGGTTACCGCTCCGGTATACTCCCATTCTACTTATGATATCGTTGCCGATAAACAACAAGTGATTGATCAGCCTGATATTCTTATTTTGGAAGGGTTAAACGTTTTGCAAAGCGGAATGGATTATCCGCATGCTCCCCATCATGTTTTTGTATCTGAATTTGTCGATTTTTCAATTTATGTTGATGCCCCTGAAAATTTATTGAAAAAATGGTTTATCAGTAGATTTTTGAAATTTTGCAAAGTCGATTTTCCGACCCTAACTCCTACTTATACCATTATTCTAAATTAGAGCAAGAAGAAGCGATCAATATAGCTAAAAAAGTATGGGAAGAAATTAATAAAGTAAATTTGGAAGAGAATATAATACCAACCAAAGAAAGAGCCAGTTTGATCATGACAAAAGGCTCTAATCATTCAATTATAAATGTTAGATTAAGAAAATAATTTCAAACATTGAATCGATAATTAGCTTCGTCTCAACTGTTCTAATTATATGCCGTAATGAAATTTAACAACCGCAATATTAAGCCCAATACCAATCACAACCAATACCAATCACAATATGTGCCACATCGCCAGTTTTACCTATTATTTCAATTTAAAATACCTGCAAGCTTTTTTTCATTAAGATAAGGATCATTAAGCCATTTAACTTTTATATTACTAAAGATTAATTTATTAAGAGTCTCAGCTATCACAATCCCCGCAACCAAGCTTAGACCGATGGCAGTAGTCGGCCCTTGGTCTAAATGTCAGTAAAATGATAAATAAAGTTACAGCAGAAAGGAAAAGTCCAATATAGACCATGCCTCCCTCTACCTGCTGTTTTATATTCTGCAACACAAGCATCACCAGAACTTAATTGATCAATGCTCTAGTAGATATTTTGATTGGTATAATTAATAACCGGTTTTACTATTATATTTCCGCATCTCACTAAACCATAAATTCGCTCATAGTCTAGTCTAACAAATCCATTTTTCTAGTAAGTTGGTAACTCCCTTATTAGTAATAGTATTAACCTCAATACCTCATTTACGCAGTGTGTTAATATGTTTACTAATAACAGCTCGCGTCATGCCAAGTAATTAACCCAACTGCTCGCCTGAATGTATAAAATTATTTTGATGAGTTTTAAAGGAATAGTTACATCATTTTATGAAATAGCATCCTTAGCATTTACTTCACCATATTTACCAATAAAACGCACTTCTGTTTCTAGTGTAATAGCAAATTTCTCTATAACATTTTTTCTGATATAACGGGCTAAATCTACAATATCTTCTCCAGTCGCATTATTTTTATTAATTAAAATCAATGCTTGCTCTTTATGTACTGCCGCGCCACCACATTGATAACCCTTTAGATCACATTGCTCAATTAGCCATCCAGCAGCAAGCTTTACTGTACCATCAATTTGAGGATATTCTGGACATCGAGGATAATGGGCTTTTATTTCATTTGCCGCCATACTAGAAATAACGGGATTTTTAAAAAAACTACCCGCATTTCCTACCAAAAATGGATCAGGTAACTTACTTTGCCGGATTTTACAAACAGCGTCAAAGATAGTTTCCGCTGTCACTGTTTTTGCTGCTAAGGAAGTCAAACCAGCATATGTTAATCTGGGTTGCCATAGCTTGTTAAGCTTCAGACCAACTGCAACAATAGCAAAATTTTCACGATATTTATGCTTAAAAATACTATCCCGATAACCAAATTGACATTCAGCGGCATCTAAACGATATTGTTGACCATTATTTAGATTAACAATATCGACATAGTGACATGTATCTTTAAATTCCATACCATAAGCACCGATATTTTGTATAGGCGCAGCCCCTACAGATCCCGGAATTAACGCCATATTTTCTAATCCATAGATGCCATTTTTTATAAGTGTTTCAACCAATTGATGCCAATTATTCCCTGCGCCAACATTAATAAACCATTCATTAGCTGATTCAGTTATATCTAAAGCCATAATTTGATTTAAAATAACCAAGCCATCAAAGTCACTAATGAAGAGAACATTACTCCCGCCGCCCAATAATAAAATAGGCCACCCTTTTAGTCGTGCATTTTTCCATAACATAAGCAAATCTTCTACTGAAGTAGCCGAATATATTGCTTTTGCCTTAGCATCAAGACTAAAAGTATTATATTTTTTTAATTCATTATGATTATCAGAATGCATTATCAAAACTCAATTAATATAGTAAAACGACTTAATTTTGATTACATATAAACAAAAAATAACGTATCAATATCACAACCTATTCCCCTTTTTTTCGTTTAGCCTGTTCCCATTTATGTTCTATGTTATTAAGATCGGGTGAATAAGGCGGTAAAAATTCAACTTGATGTCCCGCTTTTTCAAGGGCATGTAAAATATCGTCACGTTTGTGAAAACTAACATTATCCATAAATAGTACCGATTTTTGTGGAAGAAAAGGTATGAGGCATTTAGTGATCCATCAATAAAAAACATTACTATTAATATTCCCGTTAAATAACGTTACCGTTAGTAATGCTTAAGATAGCCAAAATCCTTAAAAGCATAACAAATCAGAGTAATAGTCTTTTTATTTATATTATATTTCGCTAAAACAAATAATACGGTTTCTGCCAGATTTTTTAGCTGCATATAAAGCTTTGTCAGATTTATGCAAAGTTTTTGAAATAGGTTCTTGATCAAATCGTTCTGCTACTCCTGCAGAAATTGTAATGTTAATAGAATATTCACTTGAAATATTAATGAAAGATTTTTCTACAATATTTCTAAACTTATCTGCTAAAATAGCTGCTTCTTTTTCTGAATATTCAAAAGCAGCAACGGCAAACTCTTCTCCACCTAATCTCCCAACTAACATAGGATTTCTGAAATCTTTCAGCAATTGATAAGAAAAAAAAGCTATTACCCTATCTCCTATTAAATGGCCAAAATTATCATTAATATTCTTAAAATAATCTATATCAAAAAAAACAATTGCTAATTTTCCATTGTAAGATGCAATACTAGAAATAAAAGCAGAATGATTAAGCAATCCTGAAAGACAATCAGTACGACTTAATTTTGATACCATGTTATAAGAATTAAAAAAGTCTTTCATCACTGATCCAAATAGATATCCTAAGAATAAAGACATTATAACAGCAATAAAAACCAAAGATATATTCTCAATTAAAAGATATTTTAGCCCATAAAATGATGATAATCCTATGTAAAATAATATAATATTAGAGAAAAATATCGTAATGATAATAAAAATAGCAAATGTAATGCTAAAATAAATCATGAAATGGATAGGAGAAAAACTTTCTAGATTTTTCTCATTTCGTAACCATATACCAAGAAATGATTTCAAATATTTATCCCACTTAATAATTCTTGTAATTTATAGGAATAAAATAATATAATACATCAGTTAAAAAAAAATATAATAAATAAAGTTTACTAACTTATATATATTTTAAATATAAAATATATCGATAAAAATTAATTTATTTTACTTATAACATAAGTGATAATTAGGAAATTAGTTTGTTGAATTGATATATACTTTAACGTTTGTATAATATTTATTTATGAATAAAATCCTTAAAATAATTTTGAGGACACCTAAACAAAATCAAAATCATTCACAATTAATAAAATAAAATTATATTAAAATATATCAATTTCATAAGGAACTATTGCAAATATCTAATGAAGATTATATATCTGTCGGGATTTTAATTTATTAGTGGCAGTTAATATTTCACCGTAATAATATTATTTATGTAATTAAAAGACTTATAATAGTTTATTAGTATCTAAAAGTCAGAAAACATTTCTCTATATTGTAAACGTTTTTATAGTATATTGGTTATTGAGGTAGTTTAAATTTTAGGGATTATAAAAAATATTATAGTATATATTTTAATTGATTTTTATCGATCTTTAAAAGATGTAATAAATTCCCATTTGGATATTATTATTAAGATGTTTAATCTATAGTGAGGTGTGAATTTAATAGATGCTTATCACAGTACCAACTACTCCTTATCAGGATCAAAGATTTGGAACATCAGGCTTACGTAAAAAGGTTCTGACTTTTCAACAGGAATCTTATGTGGAAAATTTTATACAATCAATATTTAACACTATTGAAATTTGTGAAAATAAAACGCTTGTGATTGGAGGGGATGGTCGTTTTTATAACCTAGTTGTTATACAAAAAATTATAAAGATGGCATCTGCCAACGGTTTTAGTCGCGTAATACTTGGCAAAGGAGGAATACTTTCAACTCCAGCAGTTTCTCATATTATTCGTAAGTATAAAGCATGTGGAGGAATTATCCTTTCTGCTTCTCATAATCCAGCAGGACCTATGCAAGATTTCGGGATAAAATACAATATCAGTAACGGCGCTCCAGCTTCTGAACAAATAACTGAAGCTATTTTTGCTGAATCTATGAAAATTAGCTCTTATAAAACATTACAATCGGATGATATAGATATTGAAAATATTAGCACTAAAAAGCTTTCTAATATGCATATATCAATTATTGATCCAATTGAAGATTATGTAGAATTAATGGAGAAAATTTTTGATTTTGATGCTATTCGCGATTTAATTAGCTTTGGTTTTCGGATAGATATTGACTGTATGAATGCTGTTACTGGTCCTTATGCGAAAGAAATATTAGAAGTTAAACTGGGAGCTCCTACAGGATCAGTACGTAATTTTATTCCTCTAGAAGATTTTGGAGAGATATGCCCTGATCCAAATCTTGTTCATGGAAAAGATCTATATAATAGAATGATGACAGATAATTGTGCAGATTTTGGAGCTGCTTTGGATGGAGATGGCGATCGCAATATGATTGTCGGAAAGGGAATTTTTGTAAATCCATCTGATAGTTTAGCAATAATGGTTGCTAATGCTGGTTTGATACATGGTTATTCTTCTGGTTTAGTAGGTGTAGCACGTTCAATGCCTACAAGCACTTCTCTTGATCGTGTTGCTGATAAGCTTGATTTAAAACTATTTGAAGTCCCTACTGGTTGGAAATTTTTTAGTAATTTATTTGATTATGGTTTAATAACAATTTGCGGAGAAGAAAGTTTTGGAAATGGATCTGATCACTCTCGCGAAAAAGATGGTATATGGGCTGTTTTATTTTGGTTAAATATTATAGCTGTACGTGGAGAGAGTCTTTCGGATATAGTACATAAACATTGGGCCACTTATGGAAGAAATTATTATTCAAGATATGACTATAATAATATTCCTACAGATAATGCACAAGCATTAATGAAATATTTGAATTCAAAACTGTTAACTTTAGTTGGAAGCTCATTTATCGGAAAAAAAATAGAAAAGGCTGATAATTTTATATATACTGACCCAATAAGCGGAGATATAAGTGATAATCAGGGTATAAGAATAGTATTTGAAGATTATTCAAGAATAATATACCGTTTATCTGGAACAGATACTCAAAATATTACACTTAGAGTGTATATCGATTACTATGAACCTGATTCATCAAAACACTTACAAGATACACAGAAAAATCTTGCAGGCCTTGTTGAGGTTTCTAAACAAATTTCATGTTTGCGGCATTATATTGGAAATGTAGAGCCTATTGTTGCCATATAGTTAATTATCATGCATTATCTTTAGTAAAAACAATAGTATTTACAATACAATGAATAAGTATGCTTAATCGTAATAAAATATTTATTAGAATTTGATAGAAAACATCATTTATTTAAATCAGTTGTTTCTAATATCTTGACCGATTGGATAACTCTATCCTAAATTGACAGAGATACTCTTTTATATATATTTTATGTTTTTGAAAGAAAAAAATGACCCCCTCTTCTAATGTTCGCGTACGTGTTGCTCCTTCTCCAACTGGAGAGCCACATGTTGGAACTGCATATACAGCCCTTTTTAATTATCTTTTAGCAAAAATAACAGGAGGAAAGTTTATTCTTCGCATTGAAGATACAGATAGTAAACGTTCAACCCCTGAATCAGAAAGTGCTGTTATAAAATCTCTTAAGTGGTGCGGTCTAAATTGGGATGAAGGCCCTGATATAGGAGGAGAATATGGACCTTATCGTCAATCAGAAAGAAAACATATTTATAAACCTTATGTGAAAGATCTTTTGGATAAAAATTATGCATTTCGTTGTTTTTGCTCCGCAGAAAGATTAGAAGAAATGCGTAAATTACAACGCAAAAATAATATGCCATCTAAATATGATGGATGTTGTTTAAAACTATCTGATCAGACAATTGATGGTTTTCTTAAGGATAATAAGCCTCATGTTATTCGTCTAAAAATTCCTGATCAAGGATCATGTAAATTTAAAGACGGTATTTACGGCGATATGGAAATTCCATGGAATTCTATTGATATGCAGGTTCTGCTAAAATCAGATGGAATGCCAACATATCACTTAGCAAATGTTGTAGATGATCATTTAATGAAGATTACGCATGTAGCAAGAGGAGAGGAGTGGATTTCCTCTGTTCCAAAACATATATTAATTTATCAATATTTAAAATTACCTATCCCTGAATTTATCCACTTACCTCTTTTGCGTAATCCTGATAAATCCAAGTTATCAAAACGAAAAAATCCAACTTCCATTTCGTATTATTCTGCAACCGGATATATTCCTGAAGCACTCATCAATTTTCTAGGTATTTTCTTTATACAGACTGGTGAAAATGATGAAATTATGGATTTAAAAGAATTAATTGAAAGATTTAACCTTAATAAATTGCCAAAATCAGGAGCTGTATTTGACGGACAAAAACTAAATTGGCTGAACGGACGATGGATAAGAGAGCGTCTTTCTTCTGAACAGTTTATGAATCGCGTATCAGAATGGATAAACGAAGAAGATCGTATTACAAGATCTTTAAAACTTTCACAATCTCGCATCACTACTTTTAGTGCTATTCCTGCAATTATGGATTTTATGTTTAAATCTGATCTTAATATAACAGAATCGTCTTTTGAGAATAATTCAATTACTCCTGAAGAAACATTGAATATTATAAAACTATCTCAAATAGAGTTAGAAGGAATTAAAATATGGAAAAGAGAAAATATTGAGATAGCACTGCGAAATGTTGCTCAAAAATTAGAAAAATCTCTTAAATTAATTGTAAAACCTTTATTTATTGCCATATCCGGTTCTAAGTACTCTTTACCACTTTTTGATAGTATTGAAATTTTAGGGCGTGCGGTTGTTAATTATCGAATAAGAAATGCAATAAAATTAGTTTCTTTGCTCGTTCAAAATAATAAGAAAGAAAAAAATGAAAAGTCAATCTCTTAATCTATCTTTATCCTCAAATTCTATAGAAGTTAGATCTCAAAAGTTAGACATTCTCCGTAAAACATTAGGAGAAGTTTATCCTGCTCATTTCCATCGTGATTTAACTAATATTGAGTTAAATGAAAAATATTGTAATCTTCAAAAAGATGAAAAATCATTTGATATCGTTACTATATCAGGACGTGTTTATTCTTCTAGGAACTCTGGTATGTTCATGGATATTCACGATGCAAGCGGTAAAGTACAAATTTTTACGCATAAAGATATAGCAGATGAAGCTTCTTATAAATTATTACCTATGATTGATTTAGGTGATATCATAGGAGTTACAGGACAAGTACGTCGAACTAAACGTGGTGAACTGACAATAAATTCAAAAAAAATAACGATGCTTACCAAATCACTAAATTCAATTCCAGAAAAATATTATGGACTTTCTGATATAGAAACAAGATATCGTAAAAGATATCTAGATATTATCAGCAACGATGATTCTAAGTTACGTTTTCAACAGAGAAGTAGTATAATTTCTGATTTACGTTGCTTCATGGGTAAAAATGGATTTATGGAAGTTGAGACACCTATATTGCAACCTATATATGGAGGAGCGACTGCTGATCCATTCAAAACACACCATAATATCCTCAAAAATGATATGTATCTTCGTATTGCTCCAGAACTTTATCTTAAACGAGTTCTGATATCTGGTTTGACTGATAAAGTATTTGAATTGAATCGCAATTTTCGTAATGAAGGCACGTCTTCTAGACATAATCCAGAATTTACTATGATAGAAGCATATTGGGCTTATACAGATTATCAAGACATGATGAAATTTGTTGAAGATTTATTTGAAAATATTGTGATGAATATTCATGGAAAAACTGATATACTATTTGGAGAAAAAACAATATCTTTCAAAACACCTTTTGAATGTAAATCAATGCCTCAATTAGTAAAAGAAGCAACTGGTATTGATTTTATTAATTTAAAAAGTGATGAAGAAGCAAGAATCGCAGCACAAAATATTGGAATTGAAATCGAAAAAGATGCCCTATGGGGTGAAGTCATGATGACTTTATTTGAAGAAAAAATTGAAAAAAACATTTTAAATCCAACTCATATAAAGGATTTTCCTAAGGATATTTCTCCTTTTGCAAAAGAAGTACCTGGCGAAAGTCGACTTGTGGAACGATTTGAGACATATTGTAATGGATGGGAAATATGTAACGCTTTTTCAGAACTAAATGATCCTATAGAACAACGTATACGTATGGAACGACAAGTAATGCAATCACATGAACGTGGTGAGCACACGGTTCTTGATGAAGATTTTTTAGAGGCTATGACATATGGGATGCCACCAGCAAGTGGACTTGGATTAGGAGTTGATCGTTTAATCATGCTTATAACAAATGCTGCCTCTATAAGAGATGTCATTCTCTTTCCAGCACAAAGATAAAACTTCATAAATAAACTACAGAATTATATATAACAATATCAAACTATATATTATATCAATTACACAAGTAATTAATAGAATATATAATATTGCTTGTGCTCAATAACTTATAATTAATAATATTCAAAGGAGTAAACCTTATTTCAGGGAAAAAGTTTCCGACTTATTTCCTAATCGATTAAATCAATAGCAAAGATAAAGGCAAGTGATATCTTTAAAAAAGATGTTAAATAAAATACTTAACAGATTAAGCAATATATAATCTATTTTTTCATCTTTCCACATGGATTTTTATAATCTAATAATACGACCCCGCAAATCTATTTGATAATTCAGCTATAAAGGTTATCTAGATATTGATTATAAATAAAGTTTTATAAAACCATTCAAAACCTATACTAAAACTATTACTTGATGCATGAATTGTCTTTGTCTTAGTAAAGAAGAGATATTTTATCTTACTGATAATAAATATTACATTATGCATTTATTAGTTAATAAACGTTTTTGTTTCATTTTAATAGATATTTGATAGCGAACTTTAAAAGTAAGATAACTTAACTCTGATTATTAAAATAGTATTTTTCAATTATAAGTTATTTTATATTAAAAGTACTTTATAATAAACAAAAATAGACCTAAATCTTAAATTAATTTACTATATTATTAATCGCTTTCAACAAAAATTCAATATCTTCCTGTCGGGTTGAATGCCCGCAAGAAATACGTACAGCACCATATGACATATCATATCCCATAGCAGATAAAACATGATTATTTATAACTTTTCCCGATGAGCAAGCTGATCCTATAGATATAGCGATACCTGCTAGATCAAGAGAAACTTGTAAAACCTCTGCCTTTAAATAAGGCACACTAAAACAACAGGTATTAGAGACACGAGGTACATTTTTCCCGTGTATAATAACATTTGGAATTAATTTTTTCAAATTTTCTTCTAGATAATACATGATCTTAGAAATACCATCAGAACGTTCTTGTATATTATTAGCCATTTCCTTAGCAGCAGCAGCAAATCCATAAATTGCAGGAAAATTTTCTGTACCCGCTCGATGACCTTTTTCATGACCTCCTCCCAGCAATAATGGTTTCGGAAACAAAATATCATCTCGAAAAACAAGAGCTCCAGCACCTATTGGACCACCTATCTTGTAAGATGAAATAATTAGAAAATCAGCTCCTAGCTCATCTATATCAATAGATATTTTCCCAGCTGCTTGTACTGCATCAACAACTAAAATACCATCATGCTTTTTTACAATATCTGAAATCTCTTTGATTGGTTGAATCACTCCAGTTACATTATTCACAAACATAACAGCAACCATTGGAATACCCAAAGAACAATCTCTAGCATTTAATAGATCAGATAGAGATTTTATATTAACTATTCCTTCTGGCAAAACTTGTATCTTATGGACTTTATCAGCAGGAAATCGTCCTCCTTCATATATAGAATGATGTTCTATATCAGATACATATAGAGATTCTATTTTAATTTCCTGAGATCCTTTATAAAAATTAGGGGTTAATACCAAATTAGCAGATTCAGTTGCACAACTTGTAAATACTATATTATTATACTTTGCACCGCAAAAATCTGCTATTACACCACGAGCATTCTCAATATAAGAACGTATTTTCTGACCTTCCATATGGACAGATGAAGGATTACCAAATAAATCTAAAGCCTCAATAAAAGACTGTCTGGATATATCCAAAATAGGTGATGCCGCATTCCAATCAAGATAAATTCTTTTATTTTGCATTTTTTTACTAATTTCTCCAAAAATAACATTTTTCGAATTGTTATATGATAAATCTAATGTATATCTATCTTGAAAAAGAAAATATAATTAATCTATAATTGTATTCTTGATAAAATTAATAGCAATATTAATAATAATGCTATTAAATATGGGAAACATTATGTTGGCACGTGATTTTTTTTTAAAGATTATATCAATAAAATAGTTTTGCCAAATTTATTATAAACTTTTCAATAACGAAAGTGTTGATTTAAATGCCTGAAGTAGTATTTAATGGACCAGATGGTCGTCTTGAAGGCCGTTACCAGCCTTCTCAAAATCCAAGCGCTCCTGTCGCTTTGATTCTTCATCCTCATCCACGATTTGGTGGAACAATGAACGATAATATTGTTTATCAGCTATTCTACCTATTCCATAAAAGAGGTTTCTCGTCTCTAAGATTTAATTTTAGAGGAATTGGAAGAAGTGAAGGAGAATTTGACCACGGTGAAGGAGAATTATCCGACGCTGCTGCAGCTTTGGACTGGGTTCAAAATCTTAATCCTGAAAGCAAGCACTGTTGGATAGCTGGTTATTCTTTTGGAGCATGGATTGGTATGCAACTTTTGATGCGCCGTCCTGAAATAAAAGGTTTTATATCTATTTCTCCTCAACCTAGATCATATGATTTTTCGTTTTTAGCACCATGCCCTTCATCAGGTCTTATTATAAATGGAAGTTGTGATACAGTTGCAGATGAAACTAAAATCAAAGAATTAGTTGAAAAACTAATGAATCAAAAAGGTATTGTAATAACACACAAAGTTATTCCTGATGCGAATCATTTTTTCATTGATAAAGTAGATGATCTTATAAATGAATGTTCTAATTATATTGATCAACGCATATCTACAGAATGGATTACTTCAGCACCTGTTAAAAGATTGGAATAAAGTTTATTATTATAAAATAGCTATAAAAATCAATAATTTAGTTTGTTATTAATCCAAAATAAAATATAAACTAAGATTATTTTTTTTACTGTATTATTTATTAATTAATTTCCTCACTTTTTACATCAATAAATAGAACCATATTTCAGCCTATGTTTTAAATATTAAAAATTTCAATTAACATCTGCTCAATATTAATTAAATCAATATTAATAAAAGCATTAACTAATCAATAATTAAATTATTGACAATAATAGTAAATAGAGTTTACAGTATATAAAATATGTATATTATAATTTTTATACTATATCAATAACTATACTCCTATTAAGATCCTCATACGTTTTCACATCAATATATAAATGTTGTGTATAAAAATACAATTTATCATTTGGGAGTTATATAAGGAGGAAAAGCGATTAGTATGTGCATAGAGTATATAAAATCAAAAAAATCAATCTATAAACAAAAAATACAACCTCAATATCCTGATAAACAATAAAATTTTACAAAGTTAGTGGGAATATTGGATTTGATAAAAATCCTTTCCATAGATCTACTAGAGATAGATAACCTCCCATATTACGTTCCCATGTATTTTCAAATCAATGTATATAATAGTTGTATTGATTTATAGGGATATAAAAAAGGTGGTTACTTCTTATAACTATGAAATAATTGATTATAGTGTCAAACCACCTATCAAATGAAAAGATTAAAAGACGAAGTATACGCATAACGCTTAAAATTATGATGAAAAAGAGAAGCGTGAAAGCTGGATCAAAAGAAGAAACGCAAGATTCTAAATTGGTATCAACCAAGTGATAGGTTGATGATACAAGAAAATATTATCGGAACATATTTAAAACCACCTACTGGCATTAACTAACAACAAAGGATTTTGACATGCTTCCACCACAATTAATAGAATTAATCAAAAGATTTGAAGGGCTAAGGTTAAAAGCGTATAAGTGCTCTGCTAGCGTATGGACAATTGGTTATGGACATACCGGATCTAATGTTACAGAAGGCTTAGAGATAACACAAGAACAAGCAGAAGAGATCTTGCTTAAAGATATACAAGAACGTTTAGATCAAGTTTTAAAAGTTTCTCCTATTATTGAAACATTAGATGATGATAAAATATCAGCAATTGTAGATTTTGTATTTAATCTTGGTATTGGTAACTACCGTCGTAGTACTTTTAGGCAAAGAGTAGATGAAGAAAATTGGGAAGAAGCAGCTAAAGAATGCAAAAAATGGAATAAAGCTGGCGGAAAAGTATTGAGAGGACTGGTGTTAAGAAGAGAAGCAGAAGCAGAGTTATTATTGGCTGATGCTAAAAAAAAAAAGATTCTGTGATGGGTCTTCTAGTAGGAGCAATCATTGATTTTATTAGAAATCTCAAGAACAAATATTGTAGATAATCATCTTGTTAAAGTTTTTATCCGTAAATACATCAACGTATAAAAGACTTTTCTTCTTTCTATTTCACAACACAAACTTATACTATTTATGACAAATACCCCTTCCTTTAAGTAAATTTGGCTTATAGCAAATCAAAGGCAAATAAAGTGATTTTAATTAAAAACAATATATACAATAAATCAAATGTTTATATTAGATGATTATTAAGAAATTAGTTAAGTTAAAACAAAGAAAAATAATCAAGTATTGCACTATGTAGATAGTTTCGAAAAATGCTTTATAATATAATTATAAATCATTATTTATATATATTGCTCGATAAACATCTCTATATAAATATATATCAAAAGTTCAAGTTCATCATTGATTTTACAGTAAATTATCGTTTTTAATGACTATTTTATCTTGTTAAAGTCAAATAACATCATTATGCAGTTTTGGATAGATTTAAGTAGTGCAAGACGATTTGCACGAATTTCTTGATTGTCTATATTTACAAGCACTTTTTCAAAAAAAACTTCAATAGGCTTATGAAGAGAAAAAAGAATATCACCTATATTATAATAGTTTCTTTTATTTGTTATATCCTTAATATCTTCATTGACAATTGATAGAATGTTATAAAGCTCTTGCTCAGGCTCTAAACTAAACTTCTTAGGATCAATATAATCTAATATATCTTGTCCTTTTCTTTCTTCTGATGCAATAATATTAAAAATACGTTTTGCAGATAATAAAAATTTTTTACCCTTATCACTTTCTATGAAGTCATTTAAATGACTAATTAAATCAACTATGATCAAAATATTATAATTATCAGGAAGAAATATCGCTTCTATAAGATCATAACAAATTCCAATATCACGCAGGTGCAACTTGAGACGATCATGTAAAAACAAAATAAGATATTGATCTTCTATAAATTCAGATAGTGAAATATGAACTTTGTTTTCTAATATAATACGGATAATACCAATAGCTGTCCGACGCAGTGCATATGGATCTTTTGATCCGCTAGGTTTTTCATTAATAGCCCAGAAATTGACAAGAATATCTATTTTATCAGCCAATGCCAATGTGATTGAGACCTTATCTTTACAAATATTTTCTAATGGACCACGCGGTTTTAGATGTTCCTCAATAGCAATAACTACAGATTCATCTTCACCCTGTAAAGCAGCATATTCCGACCCTATTTTCCCTTGTAATTCCGGGAACTCTCTTACAATCTCCGTACAAAGATCTGCCTTAGCCAATACTGCTGCACGATCTACTAAGTCAACATCTGCACCTGTAAAGCGAGATATGTCTTTTGCTAATAATCTAATACGTGATATTCTATCTCCTTGTGTTCCTATTTTAGCATGAAAAACTACATTTAAAGTATCAAGTTTAGCCATACGCTGATCAAGAGGCTTAGAAAGGTCAAGATTAAATTTAATAGCAGACTTCTCTAAAGAAGGAATATTCTGCAAATCTTCTTGATCACGACGCCAAAAATGTAACGCATCTGCAAGACGAGCGGCTATAACCCTACTATTACCCTGAATAATAGCCAATCCACCATCATACGCCTGAATATTTGCGACAAGTATAAAATGATTAGATAATTTTCCTTGATGATTACGCGTAACAAAACATTTCTGATGTGTTTTAATAGTCAATCGAATTAATTCTTCTGGAAGACAAAGGTATTTTTCATCAAAAGAACCAATCAGAACATGCACCCACTCTACAAGACCAACTACTTCTTCTAATAGATCATTGTCTTCTACAAGTTCTAATCCAGAAGCAAGTACTAATTGATTGATATCATTTATAATTATATCTCGACGACGTTTAGGATCCAATAGTACTTTTGCTTTTTCTAATCCTTGAACATAATCATCTAAACATCTAACTTTTATTGGCTGAGGTGAATGAAAACGATGTCCATAAGTAATATCGCCAAAAGGTATGTTCTCCAAATTAGCATTAATAATTTTTCTTTCACCATTCTCAAAAGTAAGAATACAAATAATAGACTGTAATGGCCTTATCCAAGATAAATAATTTTTAGAAGAGTTCATAGTACCCCAACGCATCGATTTTGGCCAATGCAATTTACGTACAGCTAAAGGAACGATTTCTTCTAGAATTTCTTCTGCTAAACGACCTTTTTTTTTGATTTTTGCTAGGTAAAAATCACCTTTTTTAGAATCCGTCTTAACTTCACATTCAGAAATTGTTTGTAAATTTGTAGAGCGTAAAAAACCATCTATTGCTCTTTTATCTGAATTTACTCTGGGACCTAATCTTTCTTCATTTTTATCAGGAGATGATTTTGCTATACCATTTATATAAATAGATAAACGACGTGGTGTCCAATATCTACGTATACCCACATACATTAATCCTGATTCAATTAAATAACCTATTATCAGGTCACCTAAATCCTTCGTAGCCTTGCATTGCATACGTGCAGGAATTTCTTCAGAATAAATTTCAAGTAAAAAATCAGGCATAAATCATTTCCATCACCATCAGCATATATTAAATATATTTACTAAAAACTTATATATAACTTTTTATTAATGTAAAAATCCAAACACAAAAAAGAAGAACAACTATTTTATATGGAATATATGCAAAAATAGCAAAACTATTCCTAACACGTAAAACATATAAATTATGTTTCCTAATCATTATAGTTTTTATATAGGTCCCCATAAATCAAGCATATCAAGGTATTTGATACACAAAAGATAAATTACATTATATAAAATCGGGTATAAAATTATCCCTATCACCTATTTTAATCATCATATGGTGCCCGATGAGGGACTCGAACCCCCATGCTTTCGCGCTTGGACCTAAACCAAGTGTGTCTACCATTTCCACCAACCGGGCATAATTTATAAGGTATAGTTACTAACAGTATTTTTATACCAATAGGCATCACCAAATAATATTGAAATACATATCAAAAAATCTATCAATTAAATACGATAATTAATATAATTTCCTATATGAAATGAAAGAAATATACTAAAACAAGCGAATTTTAAAATTGGATTATTAATTTGTCAACTTATACAATAAAAAACATACATTTAATACATATAAATAAACTTGATTAAGTTATATTAAATATATAATTAAAATTAAATCTTAGTATATTTTCAATATGATAACACTATTTTAGAGTGTATCATACTTAAATATTCCATCAACACAGACGGAAAATTGATAATCACAGTTTATTATTAATCATACCAAATATTATAAATGTGCTTATTACTAATATACAATATGTATTAAATTAATATATAAAAAATATTTTTAGCTATTCTTAGATGATTTAAGACAAATCTTATACAGTAAAAAATGATTATAGTATATATTATTATATTTAATATAAATCGAGCATATAGATTTATTATATTTTAAATTATCATTTAATAAAATAATTAATTTAAAATAAATTAATTATTAAAAATACTTTATTAGTAATAAATTAGTAATAAATATTACATAACATTATAATAATAACTTCAAATATACAATATAAATCACGAAAATAGCAGAAATTTTAATCATAAAAAGGATAAATTTTTATAGTATAATACATATATACTATAATTTGTGTCCTAATATATATGTTTATAATATCAAAAACTCAATTACTAACGTTAGATATTAGGGACTATATGTATACATTCAATAAAAATATTTCATTAGATAAAATAAGCATTTTCCTTAAAAATAAATGCGGTTTATTTAAAATTATAAGCGTATTTATAATAATGTCTATTTTTTTTCTAACTGCTTTTGTTATAGATCTTTCACGAGTCTACCAAATTAAAAGTGATATTCAAGAATCTATAGATAATTCTATTGTCGCTGGATCTTCCTCAATGGTAATTAACAATGAATTAGACAAAAAAAAAACTGAAGATATATTAAGGAAAGCTGCAGGATTCCATATATCAAGAGTATTACCTTCTAACGATGCAAAAAAAATTGCAGAAAATGCAAACATAGACATTAAGGTACATAGAATTAATCCTGCTCACTATACAATACAAATAAAATCAGAATATCAATTACAGGGAAAAGATTTAATCTTAGGATCAATTATAACAAAAAATATACCTAAAATATCATGCATTAGTAGTGGAGTTATTAAGCAAGCCTCTAAAAGAAAGGGAGTTTCAATACAAATGGTTCTTGACTTCTCTGGTTCTATGATAGGGAGGATGAAACAAGATGTTATTGATAGCAATAAACAAAAAAAATCTTTTAGCCTTAAAAGATTTTTAAGTATTAGCCATAAAACTACAAAAGTAGAGACTTTAAAAGTTGCAGCCAATGATTTTGTTGAAACAATTAAAGTATCAACGATGGATAAAAAATTATCAGCACGTATAGGAATAATCCCTTATAGTGGCTTAGTAATAAGACAAAACACTGTAGCTATATCAAGTAGTTTTGATTATATTAAAAGTAAAATTGATAAAATGACGGTAGACCAATTCCCAGGCACAGATTCATCTAAAGCTATGGCAGAAGCCTATGACAGTTTATCAGATTATAATAGAGAATTAATTGCTCATAATCTAATAGAAAAAGATAGATTGAAAAGATATATCATATTTATGACAGATGGTGTCAATGAACATTTTAACAATGCAATTACAACAAAAGAAATAGATGATATGACTTTACATATATGTAATAAGGCAAAAGAAGGCCAAAATGGTATGGAGATTTATACTATATCTGTAGATGCTAATAAAAAAGCAGAAGAATATCTTTTGAAAAAATGCGCCTCTTCTGAAAATCATTTCTATGCTGTAAAAAACACTGAGGGATTAATTAATTGCTTTAAAAATATCGCAACAAAGATACAAGAAAAACATGTAAGAATTGCTCCCGATATAAATATAGAAAGAAGATAAGATGAACAATTAAGAGATATTAATCATTAAAAAAATAAATAATGGCCTAATTATTAAGATGTAGAATTATCTATCTCAATTAATGTGTGGTATAAAAGACAGTTGTATCGAATATTATTTATCTATAACTTATAAAATAAGAAAAGCAAATAATATGAAATTCATTGAATACTTCAACCTCACCAGATGTATAACACGATGTAAGAGCTCTGTTGCTAACTATTATTATTTTATTGAACTCAAAAAGTGATAATGATAATGCTTCTATTATAATAATGCATATTTTGAATTTTTTTATTGATCTTATTGTTGCTCTCTAGCTTGTGGTGATGCTCCTATAATAAGCAATATCCTAAACAATGGACATATGTCATGTCTATCCAGAAATATATGATTAATTCTTAAATAAGGATAAAATTCCTATCAAAAATATTATAACTGATAATGTTTAACTTACTTAAGTTTATTAACAATAACATGCCTAATTTGATTATAATATTAATGATTCATAACTCTTTTATCTTGCTTATACCGCTTATATCTATGTTTCAATCCCATGAATAACGTAATGAAAATGACTACTTCCCTCCTTTTATTAAAAAGGCAATAGAAATTGATAATTATCGATGTTTTAAATAATTCACCTTCTATACTGCATAATTTTATCCATATAAAAAATCCTATAATGCAAGATTATAATATATTGAGTAAAAAACGATAAGAAAAGCGAAGTCTTTTTAGAAATAATTCTCTCATAATAATAAATACTACTTTGAATAAAACATGCTATCAGCAATTTTTATCATGAAATTTTTCTACAAGATCAGCACGTTTAAGTTCTACTGATTGACCACATCCACAAGCAGATATTTGATTTGGATTACGAAAAACAAAACCAGAACATAACTTCGTATTTTCAAAATCAATCTCCATACCAATAATATAAAGAAGTGCCACTGGATCAATCCATATTTTTGCTCCATCTTTCTCTACTAAATCATCTTCTTTAGAATGATCAAAAACCAAATCAACAGTATATTCAAAACCAGCACATCCAGCTTTTTTAAGAGAAATACGAATACCTTTTGCATTTTTGCCTGAACTTTTAACAATATCTTTAACTCTAGATACTGCAGCTTCAGTAATATTTACTACATCACCTATCATTTTTTTAATCTATCCCATGAGATTTAAATGCTTTATATATCAATTTTATTGCTTAAAATTAGATTAATCGGGCAGATATAATGACATAAAAATCTTTTTATGTCATCAATAATAATAACCTGTCGCAATTCTCGCCTCTTCCGACATAAGATCAGCAGACCAAGGAGGATCAAAAGTTAACTCAACTTCTACTCCCATTATACCTGGAACCGCACTAACAGCATCTTCAATCCACTTAGGCATATCTCCTGCTACAGGACAACCAGGAGCAGTAAGAGTCATCAAAATTTTAACAATATAATCATCCTCAATATCAATTTTATAAATAAGGCCAAGCTCAAATATATCGCAAGGTATTTCAGGATCATATACCGTCTTTAAAGCAGAGATGATATCAGATGAAATACGCTCTAGATCATCTGCTGGAATAGAAGATTTTTTTATATTTTTATGATCAATAGTCTTCTCATCATAAACCATTTATATAACCTTAAGAAAAAAATTTATGAGCACTTTTTAAAGCCTCAACAAATTTATCAGCTTCCTCTCGAGTATTATACATTGCAAGAGAAGCACGACATAGATACTTAACTCCTAAAAATTGCAATAGACAATTAGCACAATGCATTCCAGCACGAGTACAAATACCTAAGCCGCTTAAAAAAACTGAAAGATCATATGGAGAGATATTTCCAAGTTGGAATGACATAATAGGAGAATCTTCAGCTGCATCATTTACTAATCTCAAACCATCTACTTCTTTTAAGCGCTGCCTTGTATAACGCGCAAGCTCTCTTTCATAAGAAAAAATAGACTCCCGATTAAGTTTTTCCATATAATCAATAGATTTACCAAAAGCAATTGCTTGAGATATTGGCGGCGTTCCTGCTTCAAATCGATAAGGCAAATCAGAATAAGAAACCATATCTTGTGTCAATTCGGAAATCATGCCACCCCCACCCATTAATGGATACATCTCCTCAAGACGATGTTTTTTGCCATATATAATACCTATACCAGAAGGGCCATAAAGCTTATGTCCTGACATCACATACCAATCACAATCTAAATCTTGCACATCAAATGAAATGTGAACGCATCCTTGACTACCATCAACTAAAACTGGAATATTGCGTTCATGCGCGATATGACAAATATCTTTTATCGGAACATGTGTACCTAATACGTTTGACATATGAGTAATTGCAACTAGTTTGGTACGATCAGTTAGACATTTTTTAAATTCATCAATTTGTAAACAACCATTTTCATCAACAGGCACCCATACGAGACGAGCACCATAGCGTTCACGCAAAAAATGCCATGGAACAATATTAGAATTGTGTTCCATAACAGATAAGACAATTTCATCACCTTCACTAATATTATGAGAAGCCCATCCATAAGCCACAATATTAATCGCTTCAGTAGAAGATTTTGTAAAAATTATCTCTGTTTTAGAAGAAGCATTCATAAAATCACATATTTTACTACGAGCATTCTCGTATGCGAAAGTTACTTTATCTGACATAAAATAAGATCCGCGATGTATATTTGAGTATTCATAACTATAAGTATGAACCATAGAATCAATTACATCCTTAGGTTTTTGAGCAGATGAAGCATTATCGAAATATATTAGGGACTTATCCTTATAAAGACGAGATAATATAGGGAAATCTCTTCTAACAGAATATACATCAAAAGTCATAAAACATCCTCATATGATCTAAAGTTAATATTCATCCAGGACAATAATATTTCTTCTAAATGTTTTTCCAATAATTCATCATTTAAATCTTCTATAATCTCAGATATAAAAGCATGAGAAAGCATAATATAGGCTTTGCTTTTTGAAATTCCACGAGACATAAGATAATATAAATGGTCATGATTAATATCATAAATAGTGGCACCATGACCACATTGCACGTCATCTGCAAAAATTTCTAACTGCGGTTTTACAGAAAAACTTCCCTTATCAGATAATAAAATAGTATTAGAAAGCATACGCGCATCACTTCCTTGAGCTTCAGGAGATACACGTATCATTCCCTGGAAAACACCTTTAGCTTTTTCTAAAACAATATTACGAACTATAGCTGTAGAACTAGTATTCGGAACTTTATGGCTTAAAAACATAGATAAGTCGTTGTGGGTTGATCCTTTTAATAAACTAATTCCCCTTAACATAAAATCGGCATTTTCACCTTCAACTGCAACAGATAACTCCCTTCTAACAAGCCCCTCTCCAGTATTTACAACAAAAATTTTTAATGAGGAACCTCCTTCTAAGACAATACGAGTTTGCCCTAAATGTATATCTGATACTCCTTGATCTTGAAAAATAATCCAGACAACTTTTGCACCACTACAAACCCTTATATCTGAAATAGAAGATATTAATGAAGAAGTATCTTTGGGTGATATATAACGCTCAATAACCGTTGACGTAGACCCAACTCCAAAATGAATTGGATAACGAAGATGCATTTGACCGCCGTATTGCACAGCTTGCAATTCAATTGGAACGTCTAAATGACATCCATCAGGAATAATCAACTTATAACCGTCTTGAACTAAAAGCGAATTTATATAACCAATAGCATCATGTTTATCAATGGGATCTAAACAAAGATACTCTGCATCTTCATTAGCTATAATTTGAGAAAAAGGAACTAATTTAACTCCTTTTTTTTCTAAAAAAGAATAAACAGAATTTCCACTCCCAACAAGCAATCTTATACTTTCATCGACAAGGCATTTAAAATCTCTTTTAAAGAAGTTAGATCTATCTTCATCGGAAGAAGGAAATGTTTTTAAAAGATTTTTTAAATCTGTATAATGCCAATCTTCAATTCTGCGAGTTGGAAAAAGGCCTTGAGCACTAAAATCACGCAATAAACTTTTACGGAAATCAGCAACTGATCTATTTTTATAATTCTTTTTACAAACCGAATCACATGCTTGAAGAAATATGCTTTCTGCTTTTGTTAAATTCTCCACATCTATTCCTTTTTTATTTATTGCGAAGAAAATTCTTTAATTAATCTAGCATAACCATTCTTTTCAAGATCAATTGCAATGTCCATATCCCCAGTTTGGACAATTCTTCCATTATAAAGAACATGTACAGTATCTGGCTTTATATAATTCAAAAGTCGTTGATAGTGTGTAATAATTAGGAAGGAACGATCTTTAGAACGAAAATAATTAACCCCATTAGCAGCAACCTTTAAAGCATCAATATCAAGACCTGAATCCGTCTCATCAAGAACGCATAAACTAGGCTCCAAAAGACGCATCTGCAAAATCTCAGCTATTTTCTTTTCACCCCCAGAAAAACCCACATTTAACGTACGTTTTAACATATCCATGCCAATACCCAAATCTTCGGCAATTTCTCTAACTTTTCGTATAAAATCTGGTGTCAATATCTCTTCTTTATTACATGCTTTTCTCTGTTCATTTAATGCAGTTTTTAAAAAGTTCATCGTAACAACTCCTGGTATTTCTACCGGATATTGAAAAGCAAGGAAAATGCCTTTTGATGCTCTATCTGCAATATCACAATCTAAAATACTCTCTCCTCTATAAAGAATATCACCAGATGTAACTATATAATCCTTATGGCCCGACAAAATATAAGAAAGAGTAGACTTCCCAGATCCATTTGGACCCATAATTGCAGCTATTTCGCCTGTCTCTATCTTTAAATCAAGACCTTTAATAATTTCAGTATCGCTATCTATTATTTTAGCATGAAGGCCCTTTATTTCAAGCATAATATATTTCCATTTAAACAAGTCATAAAATAATAAACATCAAGTATGAATAAAAAGATTTATCCAACTGATCCCTCTAAAGAAATACCGATCAATTTCTGTGCTTCTACAGCAAACTCCATAGGTAATTTTTGCAATACTTCTTTCACGAATCCATTGACAATCAGAGCAATAGCAGCCTCCTCAGGAATACCTCTCTGCAAACAATAAAATAAATGTTCATCAGATATTTTAGAAGTTGTTGCCTCATGTTCTAAATTACAAGAAGAATTTTTTGACTCAATATAAGGAATTGTATGGGCCCCGCAATTATTGCCAATCAATAAACTATCGCATTGTGTAAAATTACGAGAATTAGCAGCATTACGATGTATAGAGACTCTACCACGGTACGTGTTATTAGAAAATCCTGCTGAAATACCCTTAGAAATAATCCTACTAGTCGTATTTTTCCCAAGATGTATCATCTTAGTTCCACTATCTATCTGCTGATAACCGTTAGAAATTGCAATTGAATAAAATTCCCCACAAGAATTATCTCCTCGAAGCAAGCAAGAAGGATATTTCCATGTAATAGCTGAACCAGTTTCTATCTGCGTCCAAGATATTTTTGATTTTACACCACGACAATCTCCTCTCTTTGTTACAAAATTATAGATACCGCCTTTCCCTTGCGCATCACCAGGATACCAATTCTGAACTGTAGAATATTTAATTTCAGCATTATCCAATGCAATCAATTCAACAACAGCTGCATGCAACTGATTTTCATCACGCTGTGGTGCTGTACACCCTTCTAAATAAGATACATAAGATCCTTCTTCGGCAATAATCAAAGTACGTTCAAATTGACCTGTTTGCTTTTCGTTTATGCGAAAGTAAGTAGATAATTCCATTGGACATCTAACACCTTTAGGAATATATACGAATGATCCGTCAGTAAATACAGCTGAGTTTAAAGCTGAATAAAAATTATCTGATACAGGCACAACCGAACTTAAATATTTTTTTACAAGATCTGGATATTCAGAAATCGCTTCTGAAATCGACATAAAAATAACACCTGCTTTTTTTAACTCTTTTTTGAAAGTTGTAACGACTGATACTGAATCAAAAACAGCGTCAACCGCAACTTGAGAATTCTGTACTCCTGCTAAAATTTCTTGTTCACGCAAAGGAATTCCTAATTTCTCATATGTCCTGAGCAAATCTGCATCAACTTCATCAAGAGATTTCGGGCCAACAAAATTTTTAGGAGCAGCGTAATAATACAGATCTTCAAAATCAATAGGAGGATACTTAACACTAGACCAAGAAGGCTCTTTCATTTCAAGCCAACGATTATATGCGTTCAATCTCCACTCCAACATCCATTCTGGCTCATGTTTCTTTGCAGAAATAAATCTAATTATTTCCTCGTTGAGACCCTTAGATGACTTTTCGACTTCAATATCTGTCTCAAAACCATATTTATACTGGTCCACATCAACTTTGCTAACTCTATTGATTGTTTCTTGTACTGCTGCCACAATAACACCTAAATTTACCAAAAATACATTAAACTAGACTCTACACTTAATTACTTGTTCAATCAACTAGCTAAACATTATTTGATCCTTAATTAGTATTAAATAACAAAATATAGATTATTTTCTATCTAAAAAATCACTTTCATCATAACATTATAAAAACAATATAAAATAAATTGCCAAAAACCTATTCTGAAAACAGGATATTTTATTTTAATATTATAATCAAATGCTTTAAGAAGCAACTTTTAGATGAAAAATATAAAATATAATAGATATAAATTGATATATATATGGAGTTAATGATGGTAATTTTATGAATTAAAATCATAAATATTTTTTTGATTTTAGTGGCAAAAAAAACAGTATAAAAATATGAAAAGAGCCTATAATATAGGGATGTAATTTCCACTTTATTTATTAAGTTAAGGCATATTAAAACAACAGTACTGGCTAACTTGATTAAAAGTAGGTAAAAGTAGTTTTTCTTTCACTTTCATTTAATTGATCAACGGCAATGACTTTTTTTAGGCTTAAAGTCTGATCATCATCTAAAAATATATTTCCCCATATACTCAAAGAATAGTTATTTGAACATCAATAATGGATTATAATAAATATAGTTATAACTCTAAGTCAAAAAACAATTAACACTTGTTTTATGAAATTAAGAATATAAAACGGGTTAAGAATCAAAAATAAGAAAAAAATTATTCTTAAGACTTATGAACTAAAATCAAGATGGAACGCTATTACAAATAAGCAATGTTTATTATTAAATTGCTAATGATGAGGAAGCATCCTCTAAGATAAAATATAGATAAGAAATGCAAAAAAATTTATCTAAATATCAATAAATTAGAATGGAGAAGATATCACAAGTAAAAAAATTTAGACATCCAGCCATATTAATAGGCCTTGGATACAGATCGTTACATTAAATAGAATCTAGTATTTATAGCATTAAAGAGAAAATTTTAATCTATATATTATATACATATCGCCAAATATTATATAAATATAGCCAATTTATAAAAACATTTATAAGAATTTAAACAGCAATATATTTATTATTAAAATAAAAAAACGAAAATAATAGATAGTATTAAAATAACTGTGACCTTAATGAGGTTACTTGAAATTACATCAATTGGCAAAGCTTAAATTAAACCTCAACAATTTAGTATATGAAGATATTGCATATAAATCATATTTTATTGTCACCTAATTTCTATGCAACTTATCTTTATAAACTCTTTCAAGATATTATTTATATAAGTGTTATATGATACATATCAAAGGCTTATATCTATAGTAGTTACAAAAAATTATATAGCAACATATAAAAATAAAATTTATAAGTTCTAAATTCTTCTTTTTAATTATAAACATCAACGGTTGATATATGCAATTTTTTACAGTAATTCTAATCTCATTTCTTTAATTCGACTGACGACGTAAAAAAGCAGGTATCTCTAGTATATCATCTTCAGAATTAACATTAAATTTCGAATTTACATTAGTATTAATATCATAATTTTTTAAAGGAGAAGCATCATTATTCTCATTTTTTAAGGAAGAAATATTAGCATCTTTATTAGAAGGATCAATTTTAACACTTGCAGGAATATCTTCACGTGAACCAAAAGAATTAGCAATACGTTTGAATAACGCTTTTATCCCACCAATACTTTCCTCAGGCTTTTTCAACTTATTTAAATCCCCTACTGTTTGCACTTTTGAGATGTGATAATGTGGGCTTGATGATTCCGGTATGATATCTCGATGAATAAAATATTCTTCATCTAAATGATTTTCAGAGATATTCGATTTATCATCTTCAAAGTGATCTGTTGTATCCAAGATATTTACAGATGTTTTTTGAGAAGAAACACCAAAAATATTTGATCTTTGTAAATGATCAATATTTAAATCATCCTCAATATCATTATCTTCTTTATCTTTATGCAAATGACGATCTATACCTGTAGCCACTACAGAGACACGAACTACTCCTTCAAGAGCCTCATCAAAAGTTGCACCAAGAATAATATTTGCATCGGAATCAACCTCTTCTCGAATACGAGTAGCAGCCTCATCTACTTCAAATAAAGTAAGATCGCTTCCTCCAGTAATTGAGATCAATAATCCTTGAGATCCTTTCATTGAAGCCTCATCAAGCAATGGATTAGCAACAGCAGCTTCAGCAGCTTGCATACCACGTCCAGGACCAGAAGCTTCTCCTGTTCCCATCATAGCACGACCCATATTGCGCATTACGGAACGAACATCAGCAAAATCAAGATTAATCAATCCTTCCTTAATCATGAGATCTGTTATACAAGAAACACCAGAATAAAGAACCTGATCAGCCATAGAGAAAGCATCTGCAAACGTTGTTTTATCATTGGCTATACGAAATAAATTCTGATTAGGAATTACAATCAGAGTATCAACTGTTTTTTGCAAAGATTCTATACCAGATTCCGCTATACGCATACGTCTAGAACCTTCAAAATGAAAAGGTTTAGTCACTACACCAACTGTTAAAATACCTTTTTCACGTGCTATTCCTGCAATAATTGGCGCAGCTCCAGTTCCTGTACCGCCACCCATTCCAGCAGTAATAAAACACATATGTACATTTTCTAAACTACTACTAATTTCATCAACACATTCTTCAGCTGCAGCACGACCAACTTCTGGATGAGATCCGGCTCCAAGTCCTTCTGTTACACCAATTCCAAGTTGAATCATTTTATCAGCTTTAGACATAGTCAATGCTTGTGCATCAGTATTTGCTACAATAAAATCTACACCCTCAAGACCTGAAGAGACCATGTTATTGACAGCGTTTCCTCCACCGCCACCTACACCAAATACAGTTATGCGAGGCCTCAACTCAGTTATATCCTTTGAGCTTTTTACTGACATGACATCCTCTCCTTATCCATAATATTAGATATTATAAACTCTAAAATAATTTATTTTCCTACTTAAGAAATCTTCTGTAACCATCGACCTAAAAATGAAATCCTATCTCTTTTCAATTCATGCAAATAAGAAGAATCTCCCATCGAATCCATATCTTTTGCAGACAACTGAGAATAAACCATTAAACCTATCGCAGTTGAAAACGATGTCCCCTTTGCATAAAACGGCAAGCCAGAAACTCCCATAGGCCTTCCTATTCGCACATTAGAAGATAACATTCTTCTAATCATCTCCTGTAATCCAGTCAATTGACTGCCTCCTCCCGTAATAATCAAACGCTTATTAGCAAGCGAACCAAATCCTGCTTTATAAATACGATCCGACAAAATCTCTAATATTTCCTCAATACGTGCACGCACAATATGTGAAACCATCGCTCTAGAAACTTGAATTTTATTCTCTTGTTCAAAATCACCAACAGATGTAACAGATAAAATCTCATATTCATCGACAATACTGGAAATAACATTAGCGTGAATTACCTTAAGACGCTCAGCATCATCAAAAGATATAGATAATCCACGCGCTAAATCATTAGTAACATGACATCCACCTATAGTAATCATATCAGTATATACTAATTTTTCTTGATCAAAAACTGATATTTTAGTGGTACCTCCACCCATATCAATAACTATACAACCAAGCTTCATTTCATCATCTACAATAGAAGCCAAACCGCTAGCATAAGTCGTCGCAACAATAGCATCAACAGAAAGATGTGCTCGATTAATTGCTATCTCAACATTTTTGACAGCATTTTTTTCAACTGTAATAAAATGAACATCCATACCTAATTTTGAGCCAAACATTGATATAGGAGATTGAATGCCTGATTTTTCATCCATCGAATAATTTGTAACCACAGAGTGTAATATAGTGCGATCTTCTTCACATGAATATTTTTGAGAAACTCTTATAAGAGATTGAATATCATCTCTCCTAACTGCTCGACCTCCTATGTTAATATCTACGGAATGAGTAATAGAATTTAACCTACCGAATGAAATATTAACAATTATACTATCAATTGTTAAGCCAGCCATACGTTCAGCAGAATCTACAACCTGACGTATAACAGCTTCTAAAGCATCAATGTTAACTATTACACCCATTTTTACACCACGTGACTTTTGATATCCAACACCGATAATCTCAATACGATGTGTTCTGCCAGGCAAAACATCAGAGTGATCCATAGGTATAAGCTTACCAATCATACATACAATCTTTGTTGAACCAATATCTAATACAGAAATGATATACGTACGTTTAGGAGATAAACACTTATTATACTGTAAGCTAATAGGCGCAAGAATATTCATTATCCTCTTCTTCTATCCAATATTTTTTTACGAAATTCAGCAAGAGCTTGATGATCTCTCAAAGATTCAATTGTGAGACGAATAGCAATTCTATCAGGCAATCTCATATCAATTACAGAAATATCTTTATCCAAAATTTTATACTTATCTTGCAAATTAATCAGCCTAAGCAATGCATCATTAAATCCTTCTTCGGGAAATTTTACTATCATTCCATTTTCGAGATGCAAGTCCCAACGTCTTTCTGCAACCCAAATATAAGCCCTAACTAATTTGCTAAGTTTAGAAAATTCTTTTATCTTTTCAAAAGATTTAATCTCTTTATTCGCACCATGCCCTATTAACTTAGGTAAATTAGAAAATTTAACATCATCAAATGGTTTAATAATATCACCGTTCTTATCTATGAGAAACAAGTTAGAATCAGTTTGCCATATCACATACGGAAAACGCTCCATAATACGAATTTCAATAGTATCAGGATAAACCCTTCTTATTGCAGCTTGTAAAACCCATGGCAATTCCAACAAATTTTTCTGAACTATAACTGCATCAAAAGATATTAATGACTTATATCTATTTAGATCTAAACTTCGTATAATATCCAATTCAGTTGTTTCAACATTTCCTACAATCCTTACTTTATCAATTGAAAAACAAGTTATTGATTCTAATAGATTAACGATAAAATTCTTATTATCACTAACCAAAATTCCATAAATTCCAACAGTTGAAAATAAAAATATAGTAAAAATAATTTCAACATAAGGAGGAAATATTTTATCTAGGAATAAACAAAATTTCAGGAAACTTTTCATTTGTTCTAATCCAAAATAAATATAAAACAAACTAAAAAACATTCCGATATAAGAAAAGAATAGTACTCTACCATTTCCCCGATCATCCCTAATATTTAACGCAAGCATGAAGCATCCTCCAGCATCCAAGACAAAAGATCCTCAAAAGAATATCCAGCATAAGCAGCCATTTCTGGGAACAAAGATGTTTGCGTCATTCCTGGCTGAGAATTAATCTCTAGCCAAAAAATTTTATTTAAAACATTATCAAAAATAAAATCTGATCTACTTATACCACGACAACCAATAGATTTATGGGCCATCATAGATAATTTTTGTATTTCGAAATAAACCTCTGAAGAAATTCTTGCAGGCAAAACATGGGAAGATCCCGACAGTGAATATTTGGCATTATAATTGTAAAAATTAGATTTTTCTACAATAATTTCAGTAACATCAAGCGCCTTTTCTCCCATAATCCCACATGTCAACTCAATGCCGTTAATATATTTTTCAATAAGTAATTGATCACCATAATTCCAAGACGATGATCTCAGCAAATCCAAGGGAATAGGATCGCCTTCCTTAACAAGTATAACACCTATAGAAGAACCACCTTTTAAAGGTTTAATAATATAAGGTGGAGGCATAATATGTTTTTCATCAATAGTTAAACGATCAATTTGAACTGAAGGACAAACTGGAACGCCTACACTACTTACAATTTCCTTAGCACGTAACTTATCCATCGATAAAGCTGATGCTAAAACACCTGAATGGGTATAAGGAATTTCCAAATGTTCAAGTATAGCCTGAATAATACCACCTTCTCCAAAACCTCCGTGCAAAACATTTAAAGCAACATCTGGTTTTAGATCAGAAAGAACAGATACGATTGAACGATCTACATCAACCTGACTTACTTTAAGTCCCTTAGTCTCTAATGCAATAGCACAAGCTTTGCCAGAAGATAAGCTTATACTTCTTTCTGAAGAATATCCTCCCATTAAAACAGCTATATGCTTATTCATGACCATAGTTTTATTTGCCGTTAACTAATTTATAACCAAATCTAATAATTTTTTAATAACCAACCCATTTATAAATGAATCAAGGTTAACGAAGCGTTCATTTTTATTAATTTTTTAAAAAATAATATAATATTAAACATAAAACTTATGAAATAATTCTATATTGATCACAACCTTCAGTGTTCAAATTTATAAATATATAAATTATTGCCTTAATATATTGTATTACTGACAAATATTAAATTATTGCCCATAATTAATGTTATAAATATGATATATATATATATATTAACGATCGCTTAATATTTAAACAATGGAAATGATGATATAGTAACGCTGCAATAATAGATAAATATTCATTTGAAATTATTCATCAACCATATGCTTATGAAGTAAAAATATTATACAATATGCTAAAATAATATTATTATCTAAAATAATTAATCTCATAATTACAATATGATATTAATAGAAGAGCTTTTATATAATATATTACATATACTAAAATAAATAAATTAGGCTTAATAATCTGAAAAAGATTAAGAAAAGCGTTCAACAGCCATTTAAAGATAGCAGAAGATTTAAAAAGGACTGCTAAAGGTTGCTAACTACTTCCATTTTCAATGTACTTACCAGTAAAATTACTCATAGAATGCTATAAAGTTATGTATATTAAGTTTTTATGATATTAGCAAAGTGTATAAAGACATAAATTTATAAATTCTTTCGCGCATAAAAAATAGTATTAACGTTTTTTAGTAAAAATATAAACCTTTATTATAACTAACAAAAAATGATATACGATAACGAAAAGCAACTAAATAATAAGTCACTTTAATTATAAAAATAACAAAATAAGTTATTGATTTTAATTATTATTTAAAAACATTAGAATAAGTATAATTTAAAAGATATAAAACATTATATACTGTAAATCATATAAAAACAATGGGGAAGAATTAAAAGTAATAGATAAAAGAAAAATAATTATTAGAACAATGTAAAAAAATATATGAACAATGTTCTAATTTAAGAGATATTATTTTGTAACACTTTAAAAAATCTCATTCATATTACGCAATATTTATTGACATAACATAATCATATTATGAAATCGATATAATTTCATACATGTAGCGAATATATTAATTTGTTTAAAAAATTAGTTCGAAAATTATCAATGTGTATAATATTATGTTTATAGGCATATTTATCTATAAAATACCCCGTTAATTTAAAGGCGTCTTTAAGGGAATTAGCATCTATAATTTGATTATCTTCACATAGAAATGCAGGTAATCTCAATATTTTACGAGCATAAGGTTGTCCTATTGAACGACAAATAGCACATCCAGATTTAGGAGAAACCCAAGCAAGATCCTCACTCACACCTGTAACAGCACATTTTGTTAAATCAAGAGCAAATCCAAGGTTTTTCAAAAGGAGAAGTTCAATTTGCACAAATAACTTACCTAAAATAGCCGCATCAAAATTAAGAGAATTAAAAAATAAATTAATAATTGCATATATCTCTGGACAGGGATCACGCTCAGGCAAAAGTCGCATCAAAATAATTATGGATTGTATTCCATATAAAAAAATAGAAGAATCAAGAAAATTTGTAAAACGCTGCTCGATAATTTCAAGATTAAATGATCCAAGATCTTGGGGCAATCTAGAGTGCCAATTGATCCTTACTAAATTTCCTGCCTGTAATACAGATTTCATACGGCGAGATTGACCATTACGAAGAAAACCTAAATGACGTCCATAATTACAAGTAATAACTTCTAAAATAGTATTCTTCTCACCATAATAACGCATTCCAAGAATTATTGCATCATCTTGCCACTGCAAATCAAAAATTACTCCTCAATATAATATTAAATATTTTATAAATTCACTGTATTTATCTTCGTAATTTTACATTAAAAGCTGTAAACAACTTCACATGATATACTATACATCGCTATTCTATCAACTTAATTAAATGTAATACAATACGTTTTGCTTCTGTAAATTTCTTATCAGTATCTGGTAAAAAACGATCAAAAACAATGCTTTGATCAGGACGAATAATTACTTTTTTATTTTGGAGAGAAATATAATTAAGTAACGCTACTGGATTACTAAATTTATTATCACGGAAATGTACAACTATACCTTTTCTACCTATATCCATTTTTTCAATATTAGCAGTTTTACAAAGTGACTTGAGTATAACTACTTTTAATAGATGAACTACTTCTATTGGCAAAGCCCCAAAACGATCTATCATCTCTGCTTTAAAGTTACTAATATCTTCCTGATCAGCAATATTTCCTAAACGACGATATAGGCTAAGACGCAAACTAACATCAGCAATATAACTTTCTGGTATCAGCACTGATGCTTCTATTAAAATTTGTGGAGACCAATTACTATCAATTAATTCTTCTTGTCCTTTAACTGATAGAATAGTATCTTCCAGCATTTTTTGATATAATTCAAAACCTACTTCTTTAATATGGCCAGACTGTTCTTCTCCTAAAATATTACCTGTTCCACGAATATCAAGATCATGACTAGCTAACTTAAAACCTACCCCAAGTGTATCAAGAGATTGGATAATTCTAAGACGTTTTTGAGCAGATTCTGTTAAAGTTTTATTTTCTGGTATCAAAAATAAAGCAAATGAAGAAATTTTTGAACGACCTACCCTACCACGAAGCTGATATAATTGAGATAATCCAAACATATCGGCCCTGTGTACAATAATTGTATTTGCTGTTGGCAAATCTAATCCAGACTCAATGATTGAAGTGGATAGTAAAATATTATAATGACCATTATAAAAAGAATTCATTGTTTCTTCTAAAACTTTAGAAGGAATTTTTCCATGAACAATAGCGATTTTTAATTCCGGAACTAGCTCTTGTAAGAAATCATAACATTTATCTAAATCTGATAAACGTGGAGATACATAAAAGCTTTGACCACCTCGATAGTGTTCACGCATTAAAGTTTCACGAATTATAAGCGGATCAAAGACTGAAACTGAAATTCGACAAGGAATACGATCAATTGGAGGACTGTTAATCAATGATAATTCACGAACACCAGTTATAGCGAGCTGTAAAGTACGAGGAATCGGTGTAGCAGAAAGAGTTAATACATGAACACCTGGGTTAGTTTCCTTTAACGCTTCTTTATGCTTCACTCCAAAATGCTGTTCCTCATCAATAATAATCAAACCAAGATTAGAAAATTTAATTCGTGGGCTCAATAAAGAATGAGTACCAATAATAATATCAACTTTTCCTTCTGTTATTTCACGCTTATAAACAGATGCTTCTTTTGCTCTAATAAATCTTGAAATACTTACTATACGAACCGCAAAATCTTTGAAACGTTCAGAGAATACACGAAAATGCTGCCGAGCAAGCAAAGTAGTTGGAACTATTACAACAACTTGTAATCCATTCATAACCGCAATAAAAGCAGCACGTAATACAACTTCCGTTTTACCAAAACCTACATCGCCACAAATCAATCTATCCATAGGATGACCACTTGCCAAATCATTAATAATAGCTTCAATTGACTTAGCTTGATCTTCGGTCTCTATATAAGGAAATTTTTGTACAAATTTTGCATAAATATCTTCTGGTACTGTAATAGCAGGAACATTATTAAGGGATCTTTTAGCTGCAATATCAATAAGTTTTTGTGCCAAATCTTTAAGACGCTTCTTTAATTGAGATTTTCGTGTTTGCCAAGAAACACCACCTAATTTATCCAGAACAATATTAGAATTTTCTTCGCTATATCGTGATATAAGATCAATGTTTTCAACGGGCAAAAATAATTTTACATTATCAGCATAATGAAGCTCAAGACAGTCATGTAATGATCCTGCTACATGAATGGTACATAAGCGAATAAATTGCCCTATACCATGCTCTGTATGAACTATAAAGGATCCTTCTTCTATACTTGAAGATTCAAAAAAAGAATTAATAATAGATTTTTTACGATTAGATCGTTTTATAACGCTAGTTCCCAAAAGATCTTTTTCAGTAACAAGAATCATATTTTTTGTTTCAAATCCTTGATCAATAGGAATAACCGTCGCTGCAATTTCACCTTCGGATATATAATATAGATGCTGTAAAGAATTAATAATTTTGATTTTTTTTAATCTATTTTCCTCTAAAATCTGTTTCAAATGTTGCAAAGCCCCCTTTGAAGAAGCCACTAATAGCGTTTTTTTTCCTATTTGATACTTATTATTGATATATCTTATGAAATCATCAAATCTCCCAACATCATAATTTTCGTGTAATTCATTTTTTTGTAAAGAAGATGTAACCCATGATTTTCCTATATTAACATTAAGATTAAAAACACTAGTTTTAGATGTATTGATTTGATTAAAGGCGGAAAAATAAATCAATTTTTTAGAATTTTCCAACATTGAATTAAATTGCTGATAATCAAGGTACAGCATTTCTGGCAAAATTGGCTTATATACAACAGATTTATTCTTATCAGCAAAATAGCTGCATCTAGCTTCGTAATAATCCTGAATCAATTGAGATCGTTTGTAAGCTGCATCCTTGATAATATCATTGGCTACTATATAAAAATCAGCTAAATATGTAAAAACTGTATCTAGATTTTTATGAAATAAAGGAAGCCAATGTTCCATTCCAGGATATCGTCGTCCTTGAGAAATAGATGTATAAAGACTATCTTCCTGATTTACCGCCCCAAAATTTGAAAGATAATTTTCACGGAAACGACTTATATTTTCAGGATTAAGTACAACCTCACTTAAAGTATTAATTTCAATAGAAGAAATTTTTTTAATCGTAAGCTGATTGTCAGGATCAAAAAGACGAATGCCTTCTAGTATATCTCCAAAAAAATCTAAACGTACTGGATTTTTTTCAGACGGAACATAGACATCAATAATACCTCCTCTAACGGCATATTCACCAACTTCATAGACAGTATTTACACGTTGGAATCCATTAATTTCTAATTTATTTATAATATTTGTCATTTCGATCTTATCTCCAGATCGAAGCAAAAACTTATAACTATCAGACATAATTGGATAAATAGAACGCAACATCAAAGCACTAACTGTTGTTAGTATAATGCATGTTTCTTTTTGAGGATTAAAGGAAAGAAAATGTGAAAAACAAGCAAAACGATCTGCCATAATATTAGGAGAAGGTGAAACTCGATCATATGGAAGACAATCCCAAGATGGAAAAATCATAACATTAATTTCAGGATTAATGAATTTAATAATTTCCTTAATTTTTAGCAAAGATCGTTCATCTGAATCGATATATACGACAGACTGACCAGAAATTGCTATTTCTGCAATAACAAAAGCTTCCGAACCAGGAACAACATGAGATATATTTATATTCTTATTATAATCCTTAATAATTTTTGCAATATCAAATCCAGAGTTCATTTAATGTTTTCCAAAAAAACATTGCAATCACGATTAAAAGAATAATAAGCACAAATTTTATTGAAAATTGGTATGCGTAGATCTTCCGGTATCTCTTCTGATCCAGAAATCCATTTAAAAAGACTTCCATCATCTTTCTCAATAATCAATTCAAGCATATCTAGTTCGGCTTCGCTAAGATCTAAAATGTATTTATCCACAAAAGATCCTAAAATAAGATCCATTTCACGAGTTCCTCGTCTCCAACATCGATAAACAATTTTCCGACAACGTAAATTCATGTTTTTTCTTATTAACGCTATATCTATCATATAATGACTCTACTTCATATTAACATATTGCTATAATTTTTATCAGATAAAATATTTAAGATAAATATAATTATAAAGACATAAATATGCGCCCTACCTATCTTAATCCACTATTTTCACCTTTATCTACTATTCATGGAGTAGGTTCAAAATATATTACACTATTCTCTAAAATTGTAGACTATGGCAATAGCAGTGAGATACGTTTCATTGATTTACTATTCTACTATCCTTCATCTTTTATTGATCGCAGATATCGTCCAAAAATTTCTGAAATTTGCGAAGGACACATCGTAACAATAACAGGTTATATTAAAAACAATAACATCTCAATATCATCAAAAAATCGCACTTATAAAATTGTAATAAGCGATAGTACAGGTGATATAACATTATTGTTTTTTCATAAAAAAAATAAATGGCTAAATAATATATTTTTTGAAGGTAGAAAAATTACAGTTACAGGACAAATAAAAAAGTTCAATAATCAGCTTACAATGATTCATCCTAACTATATTTTTCAAGATTCTCAAAACACGATATTGCCAGTTATAGAGCCAGTTTACTCACTACCATCTGGATTATCTAAAAATTTTTTTAAAAAAGTAATCTGTGAAGCACTAGCAAGATTGCCAAAATTACCTGAATGGTTAGATGACGATCTATTGAAAAAGAAATCTTTTCCTCCATTAGCAGAAGCTTTTAAATCTACCCATAATCCAAGCGATGAGAATCATTTCAATTGGAATTCTCCAAACAGAGAAAGATTAGCTTATGATGAATTTTTAGCTGGACAAATATCACTTTTACTTATGAGAGCACAATTTAAAAAAGAAAAAGGATTTCCTATAAATATTAAAGAAGATTTGGGTAAGGATATACTGAAAAGGCTTCCATTCACTCCTACAGACAGTCAACTATCAGCTATTAAAGATGTTATTCAAGATATGTCTCAAAAAAATCGTATGCTACGTATTTTACAAGGAGATGTTGGATCAGGGAAAACGCTAGTAGCATTAATAGCTATGGTTGCAGCAGTAGAATCAGGAGGACAAGCCGTTATTATGGCACCTATTGCACTCTTGGCACATCAGCACTATGAATTTATTAAAAAATATACTCAAAAGTATAATATAAGTATTGAAATTATTACAGGGAACATATCAAAATCTCAAAGAAAAATAGCATTAGAACGAATAGCAAATGGTGAAGCAAAAATCATCATTGGAACTCATGCTCTTTTTCAAGATTCAATTAAATATCATAAACTAATTTTAATAGTTGTCGACGAACAACACAGATTTGGAGTACAGCAACGATTAAAATTAACCCAAAAAGGAATTTCTCCTCATGTATTGCTTATGACTGCAACACCAATTCCCCGCACATTAGTTATAACAGCTTTTGGTGATATGAATATATCTAAAATAACAGAAAAACCTATAGGAAGAAAACCAATTAAGACAGGTATTATTCCTATTAGCAAAGTAAACGAAGTCATCAAAAGACTGAAAAATGTTTTATCAAAAGGTAAAAAAGCTTATTGGATATGTCCCCAAATAGAAGGAAATGAAGAATCAAATTTATTCTCAGTTACAGAACGTTTCAAAATACTGCAAGAACACTTTAACTCAGAAATAGGACTAATCCATGGAAAAATGTCTGATACCGACAAAGAATTAATAATGGGTTCTTTTAAAAATGGGAAATGTAAACTTTTAGTTGCAACAACCGTTATTGAAGTTGGCATCGATATTATAGATGCATCTATTATTATTATAGAACATGCAGAACATTTTGGGCTCACACAACTACACCAATTAAGAGGACGAGTAGGACGAGGAAAAGAACTTTCTAGTTGTATTTTGCTATATTATCCACCTTTAAGCAAAATAAGTCATACAAGATTATCTACAATCAGGAATACAGAAGATGGATTTATAATCGCTGAAGAAGATTTAAAACAGAGAGGAGAAGGAGAAATTTTTGGAATTAAACAATCGGGAATGCCAAAATTTCTCGCAGCAAAACCTGAATTACACGCTGATTTACTAGAAATGGCACGTAATGATGCTAAGCTTCTGCTGCAAAAAGATCCAAATCTAAAAAGCAAAAGAGGACAAGCTATACGCATACTTCTATACTTGTACAGATATAACGAAGCATTTAAATTTATTGATGCTGGATAAATTAATGTAATAGATTGTTATTTTATAAGAGGCAAAGAATTTATTTAATAATGATTTTATTTAGAAAATTTTATACAAGCAATAAACAAAGATATTAAGAAGCAACTAATAAAACCAAAACCTTTATTAAATAAGCGAATGATCGAGTAAATAAATAGAAACGATATTACAGATATAATATATATTATTTAGCGACACTAACCGAAAACAAATAGAAAAAGACACTCATAAAAATTATATAAAATCACTAAGTTCGATTAATTAAAAAAATTATTGTATATAAGTGATTTTGCATAATATTTGAAAAACAACTGCGAGCAACAAGGATAATATCAATAAATCAGTCTTAAGTTAAAAGCTCTGCCTACCTCGATGACCAGAGAGGCGTTTGGTTGGATATCAAATACATCAAGATAGACAGGCAATAAATTTCTATATTGTAAAACTTGTTTGAAACATACCATCTTTATGGCCCGATAAATTTGAAACATACCATCTTTATGGCCCGATAAAATTGCCATAATATTTTTTAATTAGTAAGGCAATATTATCAACTTAACCACATAACTTTACATATAATATTATCTCACTAATAAATGCACTCGTTTATTAATTTCATTAATTATGCTTAATCCCAAAGAATTAGATACTTCTTTAATTTCTTGATTAGTATTATGTTCATTTATTTCAAAATACCTATCATTTCCAGAACACATTCTTAATGTATCTCTAGTGTAATCATCTGGGGAAATTCCTAAAGAAAATATTTTGATTATATCTTGTTTGATTTTCGCAACGCCACCATTTGTTCCATCAACATCATTTAAGGAATTACACATCAATTTGAGTTTATCTCTAAACTTAACAGGATATGAAAATTGATCGTCTTCTGCAACTATTAACATTAGTTTTACTTGCCTAATAGTATGCCCACGAATAAAAAAACAATCATTTGCTTTACTATGATTCATTATACCATTATGTTTAAAGCCTAGCAATTTTAATCGCACATTACGATAAGGTTTAACATCCCAATATGCTCTGTAGATCATGCCCTTTAAACGGGTTTGAGATTGAAGCCCATAATAAGTAAAAGCACCCTCCCCCCAAAAACTCATATAATCATAATCGTATGGAGCAATACAAAGTCTATCATGTTCAATATTTGGGAAAAAACTATTAAAAAATTTATATCTAATATTAGAATTTAATCTGCTAATATTATTATTTAGGTTATCATCTATCCATCTAAACGGAATAACAAGCAAAGATATATTATATTTAGCTGATAATTTTTTATGAGATACAATATTAAGTGTATCTTTTTTAATAAAAGAATTAAAAATAAAAGATCTGAGTTTTAACTTGAGTTCAATTGTTAATCCAACCGAAAAGTAATCAGATACAGAAGGCTTTTCATTAAAATATATGACTGCATTATTAACTATATAATCAATATCTCCTTTAGAAAATTTTGGATAATTATTAATCAAATTTTTTTTAATATTTTTTTTAATTATTATTTTTCTCCCTTCATCACTGCTATTCATATATTCAATGGAACTATGAAGTGATTCAGAAAGTGATTTATAGCAAATATAATCCAAATTATTTTTTGAATTTAAAATTTCAAGTATATCAAAAATAGTATCTGCAACAGTTAAAAAACTGGAAAAAAATATTACAAAAACTATAACAAAAGCACCGCTCTTACATTTTTTTAAACGTGAAAGAGATAATAAAAAATACCTATATTGAAACATGTTATACCTAAAAATTGATATATTAAAAATTTAATAAAAAAAGCAATATAAAAAATGATGTTTGTTATATAATATATTTTTTCTAATATACTAATTATATTATAAATAGAAGAGCTATTACATAAATATTTTACTAAAACGATACATAAACAATAAAAATATCCTATAAGCTATATAATATATAAGTTATAGTGCTCCCTTTAATAGAAAATACTGTTATAATATGATATATTGAATGAATTATAGGCTCGCTAGATTTGATTAAGTATCATATTGAAAATATAATGTTTAGATTTATTTATAAAAGCCATTTTTCCCGTATTGACATAACATCGTTTATGACCGATAATAATATCGGTATTTGGTATTTATTTGTTTGCTGATGTCGATATTTTTCAGTATAATGTTCTGATATTATAGTATATAATGTTTTAGCAGAAGTTCTGCAGTTTCGATTGGCTAACTTTGAAATGTTAATACCATTTTAATTTACGTTCGAAAGGAAATAAGCGGTGGCTACTGGTTCTATTAAGTGGTTTTGTCTTAATAAGGGGTATGGATTTATTGAGCCCAGTGTTGGTGAAAGAGATGTTTTTTTGCATAAATCTGCTGTTATAAATGCCGGCATATCTGTAAAAGGCGGCGAAAAAGTTTCTTATGATTTCATAAAAGACGATGCCACAGGAAAAACTTATGCAGATAATCTTAAGCTTCTGTAGTTATTCCGATAACTGATAGTGTTAAGGAGCCTTTACAAGGTCGTAATTTATTCAAAAAAGGTTTTTTTCACTCTTTGTACTAGTTCTTTATGCTATAAGAGAAAATTCTTCTTAAAAAGGGAATTTTCTCTTTTTTTAACAAATTAAATTTATTTTAAAAACGATAATAAATAAAATTAAGTTGATACTCTTGTTTCACTATGTTATTTCACATAACTTTTTCTAGATGTTAAAATAAGTAAATTTACAATGGTAGTCTAAGTAGGTACCACAATACTACTATTATATGATTACGACGATTTTGTGTTGTAATTATAGGAAGATATTGATTATTTCATGTTACGAGAAATACAAAAATAACTTGTAGAAAAGTCTATTAAGCTATTGTATGGATCGCATGTTATGTATTGCTCCAACTTGATCTTAAAAAATCATGTTTTCTGTCATTTTGATTAATTTTCTAAAGGAAGAGTTAATAAATAAATCTTGTGTGATTGAACATAGTGATAAGTTTTATCCCCTATATCTATAGATATGATTAAAAATGAGGATAATGAAAATTATTTATATATCAATTCTAGCGATTATATTTCAATTGATAATGACTTTAAGAATATGCCATAAAATTAATACTTTCACCATATATTAATAAAGAAATAACGCCTAATGGGAAAATGATATACTATTCCCGTAATTATCAGATTATAGCACACGCCTGCTCCAACAACATGAACATGATTTATGAAACATTATTCTTTATCTTTATCAGTCGCAACTCTGTAATCATCATATATAAACCAAATAAAAAAAAGACTACTAATCTTATGCGACTTATTCAGAAATATCAAAAAAAATCTCATTGGATAAGTTCATCTTTTTAATTATAAAAAAATTTTTGACAATCATTTAAATATGTTCAGGAAAAGTCAGGAGATTTTAATTATCAGGAAACAACAATTAAACACATCCGTTTAGGTTTAGAGAAGAGGAAAATTAGACTATCTTGCATAATATAGTCTTACTAAAATGCGGGCATTATTAAAATAAACGCATAATTAAAAATATCTATAAGTAAAATAATGCATATATATGATTCCAAATATAAGACTGGTGATTCCAAATACTATATAACAGAAGATATGGATAAATTTAAAAACTATTGGAAAGAAATGTCTATTCCACGCCTCGCTTTTGAATTTATTCTTTATACTCAATTACCTTGTTCAAATGCATGTAGAGCAGAAAATCAACATTTAAATTGTAATCTCTTTTCTATAAAAAACCAAAAATCTGGGACAATTATATCTATAGAACTATCCGATAATTTCATAAAATTACTTTAAATTATATCAAATGCTAAATAAACGTTTTTTATAAATAATTAATGAAGAACAATAAACGTCTAAAATTTAGTATGTGGTTTGCATATAGAGATAAAAAGTAGTATTTAATAAATATGCTAATGAAATAATATCAACAAAATATGGAACTAAATATCAAAATATAACGATATTATAGAACAACAATATCTCAAGATGAAACATATCCCAAATAATAAAATATTATACATCTAGGAACCAAAAATTCCAAGCTTATTCATTTATCAATTAAGATAACCTAAACTTAGGTAAGGATGGTATAAATAATTGCAAAAAAAAACATCATTAAATCAAATGCTAATTTGAATAATTATAAAAATATGATATTAAGCGACTGTATCTTATAATGATTATGGCTAATTATTAAAAAATCAGTACACTTTATATATCGTATCGATATATAATTATTCGATTAGGATAATCAGTAAAGGAAAGTTTAATTGCAAATACATCAAAATATAAGCTTAACATTCCCTGATGGTTCAACCAAGGATTTTTCCATAAATACAACGGGATATGATGTTGCAGAATCTATATCAAAATCTTTAGCTAAAAAAGCAATTGCTATTGTATTAAATGGTAAAATATTGGACTTATCGGAAACAATACATGAAGGATCAATTGAAATAATAACTTATGAAGATCCTAGGTCCTTATCAATTATTCGCCACAGCTGTGCTCATATCATGGCTGAAGCAGTGCAGAGTATATGGCCAGGGACTAAAGTAGCAATTGGTCCAGTGATAGAAAACGGTTTTTACTATGATTTTGACAAGAAAGAACCTTTTAGCACTGCTGATTTCCCTAAAATTGAAAAAAAAATGAAAGAAATTATTCACAGAAATTCTATTTTTGTAAAAAAGATAATGTCTCGTGAATCAGCAAAGGAATTATTTAAATCTAAGAAAGAAGAATATAAAGTAGAAATTATAGATAAAATTCCATCAGAACAAGATATAACCATTTATGACCAAGGTGGCTGGATTGATCTATGTCGTGGAACACATATGCGATCGACAGGACAAGTCAAAATGTTTTTTAAATTAATGAAAGTAGCAGGAGCATATTGGCGAGGAGATAGTTCTCGCCCAATGTTATCACGCATTTATGGCACTGTATGGAATTCTCAAAAAGAGCTAACACAATACTTAGATTTTCTTGCAGAAACTGAAAAACGAGATCATAGAAAGCTTGCACGTGAAATGAATCTTTTCCATGTAGCAGATGATGGATCAGGAGTTATTTTTTGGCATAAAAAAGGATGGCAGTTATTTAAAAATCTTATATCTTATATGCGAAGAAAAATTGATAATGATTATGAAGAAATCAATACTCCTCAAGTATTAGATAAATCTCTTTGGGAAAAATCAGGTCACTGGGATTGGTATAGGGAAAATATGTTCTCCGTCAAATGTGCTGATGAAGAAAAAGAAGACGTACGTTCATTTGCTCTCAAGCCAATGAATTGCCCCGGGCATGTCGAAGTTTTCAAACACGGATTGAAATCTTATCGTGAACTTCCTATTCGTTTGGCAGAGTTCGGATCTGTATATCGCAACGAACCATCTGGAGCATTACATGGGTTAATGCGTGTACGTGGCTTTACACAAGATGATGCACATGTTTTTTGTACTAAAGAACAAATGGCTAATGAATGTATTAAAATTCATGATCTCATAGTATCAGTGTATAGAGACTTTGGATTTGATAAAATTACTGTTAAACTTTCTACTCGCCCAGAAAAACGTGTTGGTTCTGACCTATTATGGGATGACGCTGAACACATTCTAAAAGATGTCCTTAATACTATAGAAAAATCATCTAATGGAAATATTGATACTGGTATTTTACCAGGCGAAGGGGCTTTTTACGGGCCAAAATTTGAATACGTATTGAAAGATGCTATTGGTCGAGATTGGCAATGTGGAACCACACAAATTGATTTTAATCTTCCTGATAGATTTGACGCATACTATATTAATCAGAAATCTGAAAAATGTCATCCTGTTATGATACATAGAGCTATATTTGGATCTATTGAACGCTTTATTGGCATTTTAATTGAAAATTTTGGAGGAAACTTACCACTATGGATTTCTCCTATACAAGTGATTGTAACAACTATTACTTCATCTACTATCAATTATGCTAATGAAGTTGCAATGATTTTAAGAAGCAACGGCCTATCAGTTGAAACAGATTTTCGAAATGAAAAAATAAATTATAAAATAAGAGAACATTCTGTAAAAAAAATTCCAGTTATAATTATATGCGGCAATAAAGAAGCAGATGATCGTTCTGTTAATATTAGACGCCTTGGATCACAATCACAAACATCTATAAATCTTTCAAATGCAGTAGAAATACTTAAAAATGAATCTCTGCCACCTGATATGATCAAAAAAATCTGATAAATATATATTAATCAATAAATATTTTATTATATTATATTATATCTACAGAATAAAACATTATAAAAATAAATGATTTGATGGTACTCATCATATTAATTCAATATAATGACTGTTTTAATTGATTTCATTAAAGTTTATTTGCATAAAAATAAATTATAACAATCTAATATATTTAAAAAATTGAAAAGATACGAATGTAAAAAACAACTGAAGTCTCAGCAATATAAATGTTATTAGCTACTGAAATACTGGTTCAAACAAAAGTAGCCCCCCTATTAGTCTAAGGCTCTATTATTTTTAAAAATATTATTAAAGATTGTATTTAAAAAATCTTTTTATATTGTATATTGATAGTTTTTTTGCATAATAAAATACAATATTATATTAACTATAAATAATTTATTGCTGTATTTTAAATATTATTTTTATACCAATATTTGAAAATAAATTAAATAAATCGGCAATTATTAAATATTGAAGCAGAATTGTGGCAATATATTGCAAAAAAGTATAAAAATATCGATAGCACAACTTAATACAACTGTTGGAGATATTGTTGGTAATATCTCTAAAGCTCGACTTGCACGAGCAGAAGCAGCCTCTCAAGGTGCAGACCTTATCTTATTTACAGAACTATTTATATCTGGATATCCACCTGAAGATTTAGTATTCAAAAAACATTTTATACAAGCATGTTATGATGCAATGGATAGTCTGCGAGATGATACTAATGATAATGGTCCTGGAATAATTATAGGATTTCCTCGTCAATATAAAGATGGAGTTATGAATTCGGTTGCAATTCTTGATGAAGGCAATATCATTGGAATCCGCGATAAAATTAATCTTCCTAATTATGATGAGTTCCATGAGAAAAGAAATTTTCTATCAGGAACTATAAATGATTTTATTGAATTCCGAAATATTAAAATTGGCGTGATAATATGCGAAGATATTTGGAAAAATTCAGATATTTGCCATCATTTAAAAAAACAGGGAGCAGAATTAATTTTTTCTATCAATGCTTCGCCTTATTGTCGTGATAAATTGGCAAAACGACATGAAATAGTACGTAAGCAAATTGAAAAAATAAATTTACCAATTGTGTATGCCAATCAAGTTGGCGGACAAGATGAGCTAGTATTTGATGGCAACAGTTTTTGTTTTAATCATGATAATAAATTAGCTTTTCAAATGAAACACTGTGAAGAACAAAATATGATCACCCAATGGATATATGATAAAAAATCTCGTTGGCATTGCAAGAGTGATTTGCCTCAATACAAAACTCACATATCATTATCAGAGGAACTAGATTATAGTGTATGCGTTCTTGGTTTACGTGATTATGTAAAAAAAAATAACTTTCATAAAGCCCTTATTGGAATATCTGGAGGAATCGATTCAGCTTTGTGTGCTACAATGGCTGTTGATGCTCTAGGGAAAGAAAACGTACAAACAATCATGCTACCCTATATATACACGTCCAAGCAAAGCTTAGAAGATGCTTTAACGTGTACAACAAGATTAGGCTGTCAATACGATATCTTACCTATTAACGATATTGTTGATAATTTCTTTTGTCTAATGTCAAAAATATTCAAAGAAAAATTAACCGGCATCGTTGCAGAAAATATACAAAGTCGTATTAGAGCTAATATTTTAATGACAATATCTAATAAATCAGGATCAATACTACTAACGACAAGTAATAAATCGGAAATATCAGTCGGATATGGAACTATATATGGTGATATGACTGGAGGATTCAATCCAATCAAAGATCTTTATAAAACACAAATTTATAGATTAGCATCTTGGAGAAACTCAAATTGTATATCTGGAGGATTGGGACCTAGCGGCGAGGTTATTCCTATTAGTATTATTGAAAAACCCCCTTCTGCTGAGTTGCATTTTAATCAAACGGATCAAGAATCTTTGCCACCTTATCATATTTTAGATTATGTTATTGAACGAATGGTTGAACATGAAGAATCTTGTAAAATAATTGCAGGAGAAAAATATGATTTGAATGACATTCATCATATAGCAAACCTATTATATCGATCTGAATACAAACGTAGACAGGCTGCATTAGGCATAAAAATCACCAAAAAAAGCTTTGGTCGCGATCGATTATATCCAATAAGCAATAAATTTAGAGATAAATAGAGTTTTATTAATAAAATATATCATTACATGAATTTTATAAGTAATTAATCATTTTATACAGCTAATAAGCAAAATTATTCAGTATATTACAATAACTAAATTATAGTTTGTGATTTTATAATTTTTTATATATAAGGTCTAATCAATGGATGATAATATCTATATTTTTATAAATCCAATCCATTATTTTTTATATAGTTCCTGCAGTTTTATAATTTCTTTAATTGATTATATTATTAACTATCATGTATTTTATTATATGTTCATTATAAATATCTGAAACACAACAAAATAAATTATATAAAAACAAGCTATAATGTTAGTAACATAAATTGTAATTAGTGTTGCTTAAATCAGAATTAGATATCTTTTAGATAAGGTAAATTTATAATAATTTTTAATAAGAAATCAATAAATTATTTATTTTAAACTAAATATAATTTAGTTATTGACTAAAATATAAAATAGCATATAGACTATAACGTATTTTATTTTTAACAATATTCATACGGAGATATTTTATGTATAATATAAATATTAAAAGTATTTTATTTGGATCTTCATTATCATTATCTATGCTTTTTAGTGCCTGTTATTTTTTTAAAAAAGATGATAATAAACCGCCTTCTAGTGTAAATAATAATACACCAGTTACTAGTGTAAATAATAATACACCAGCTACTAGTGTAAATAATAATACATTGGATACTAGTGTAAATAATAATACACCGGCTACTAGTGTAAATAATAATACACCGGATACTAGTGTAAATAATAATGAAAAATTAAATAAAAAATTAAGAACAAAAAGAAATGTGAGAATAAATACAAATCCGGAGATAATATATTATACGTAAAGTGGAAGTTAATTTTATGAGTTAATTTAATTTATGTATATATTGTAAACAATATTATCGATATACACTTATATCATATGTATATAGTATGAAGCAAATAATTTAGACTTCAAATAATATAAAAATAAAATATAAAATGCAATAATATAGAAAAAGATATTTTAAATAAAATATCTTTTTCTAAACTTATAAAAAAACGTTAGGATAACAAAAAGTATATCATCGAATAATATAAGCAACATTAAATCTAAAAATTCAAAATCCATTTTTATAAAACTCTATTTTTTGCCTTTTCTAGTTTAGATTTAATAATTAAGTCAAATATATTAACTAGTAATAAATTGAATAAGTTGTGATCTTTAACAATTTTAAATTTACTTAAATATAAGTTATGAAAATAAAATAAAAAATATTAAAACTAAGCCTAAAATAATTCTCTAATAGATTAATTATAAAAAAATACCTGATAATTATCAGATATACTATTCAAATTAACAATTGTTTATTAGTAATTAATGAGTAATTGTAAGGCGCCACAGGACATATTATTACTTAAAATAGATGTAAATTTTATATTAATGGAATAACAAATAATGTATATTAAAAAAGCTATACTGGCATCTGTGATTTTATCAACTTTTATATTAGATGACTGTCAGTCATCATCAATACAAACTATAAATTTATCAACCCAATATAAAAATAAAGAACGATCATCAAAAAATAAACAAAAGATTGAAAAAGAAATTATAGCAATTACTTCAAAAATTGAAGAAATAAAAAAAGACATTAAAATTAAAAATAAAGAAGCTGAGATTGCTGCAATAGCCGAAAAAGAAGTTACGAACAAAGATACGAAAATAAAAAAAGAAAATACTAGTGATCTATATCAACAGGATATTTTACAAAAAATTATAGAAGTTAAAAACAGTGAAGAATCTGAAGTAAAAAAATCTAAGTCAGAAACTATTAACACTGGGATATTACTTAAAGATAAAATAGAGGCAGCTGAAAAAAATGAAAAAGATGAAAAAGAAGCTAAAAGTAAAGCTGATAAAGCCAGAAAACAGGCTGAAAATCTATCAAATAAACTAAATAAACTTAAATTAAAACTGCAAAATTTAAATAAAGAATTAAAAAATCTTTAATAAAAGATATTATTAAAACTACTAAAGAAAACATTTAAACCTATATAATATGAAAATAAAATTATAATAAACAGAAAAATATTTATAGATGATATCTAAAAAAAAATCTTTTACCATATAAAGTAATTAAACATTTCTTTAAGTCTTGAGTTATTTTTATAATGGTTATAAATTAAGTACCGTATTTGTTAGATCGCTATTAATAAATATTATTCTTTTTAACCGATATTTATCAATGCTTTAGGAAAACTTATGGTAGCAGGAAAAGTTGCTTTTTTAACGTCAGGCGGTATTGCTCCATGTCTGTCTTCAGTCATTGGAATGCTCATTAGTAGATATAACGAAATTCTTCCCAAAGCGGACTTAATTGCTTATCGTTCAGGATATGAAGGATTGCTTTTAGACGACAAGATTGAAATATCTTCAAATATGCGTCAAAATGCAGAAAAATTGATTAATTATGGCGGATCACCTATAGGAAATAGTCGTATAAAACTAACCAATATTGAAGATTGTATTAAACGCAATTTAATACACAAAGATGAAAGCCCTTTAGAAGTAGCAGCACGTCATATCATAAAAGATGGTATAAGTATTCTACATACGATAGGAGGAGATGATACGAATACTACAGCTGCAGATCTTCTAAGCTATTTAAGGAAAAAAAACCACCATCTTACCATAGTTGGATTACCTAAAACTATAGACAATGATATTATTCCTATAAATCAATCTTTAGGAGCATTAACGGCTGCTAAAATGACCGCAAATTTTTTCGATAATATTTCTAATGAGCGTAGTGCAACACCTAACAGTCTAATTATCCATGAAGTTATGGGGAGAAATTGTGGTTGGCTGACAGCATGTGCTGCAAAATATTATTTAGAAATGATTAGCAATAGAGAATATGTTGACGGATTTATGTTTTCATCTGACTTTAAAGGAATAGATGGTATCTATTTACCGGAAATGTTATTTGATTTCGAAAGAGAGTCTGAAAGACTTAAAAAAATTATGCAAGATAAAGGATCTGTTGCTATTTTTGTTTCCGAAGGAGCTTGTCATGATGCTATTATCAAGGATCGCGAATCATCTGGCAATAATATTCAAAGGGATCCCTTCAATAACATTATGCTTGATAAAATAAATGTAGGTTCTTGGTTTGCCGATAAATTTTCTAGTTACATAAAAGCAGAAAGATCTATTGTACAAAAATCAGGATATTTCGCTCGTTCTGCCCCCTCTGAAGAGGAAGATTTAGTTTTGATAAAAAAGATGTCTTATCTGGCAGTTGATAGCGCAATAGATGGCATGTCAGGTGTTATCGGAGAAGACGAAAGAGAAAATAATATTTTAAAGGTCATTAAATTCGAAGACATTAAAGGCGGGAAAAAATTTGATATAAAGAAACCGTGGTTTGCCGATATATTACAACATACAGGTCAAAAAATATAATAATATGAAATGATTCAATTTCAATCTTAATCTATAATTCTATTATTTTACAATATCTTAATTGTTATAAGTGCAAAAATTCAATTTTAAAAATGAATGATGGATTATAAATATATGGTTGTTATCTCATAAAATGCATTTTGATATTTAGATAAGTCGATTCAAAAAAACAATTAGCAAATTAATAAGTACTATCTCTTATACATAGCTATAATCTATCCTACTATATTTGATTAATCATAAATCCAACACATTAATCTATTATATATTATTAATAATCTATAATTTATATTTTATAATATAAACAATATAATAAATATATTAATCAACTAAAAATACCACTACAAGCATCTAAAAAAGCATAATAATAAAAAAAATATTTTTACTTTTTAATAGTAATCAAGAATCATCTCTTTTATCTGGAGGAACTATCCCAGCCATACCATCTAAGAGATCTCTTTCTGACATCTGTCTAAAAGCAACCTGTTTTTGTTCAGAGAAATCATTATAATAATCATGATCTGAGGAGTGATTTATTTCAGAATCAGGCTCATCAACCTCAACGTGTTTTTGAAGAGAATGGATGAAGTCTTCTTCAAGATCATCTGGGGATAAGTTACCATCTGCGATCTCCCGCAATGATAAAACTGTATTTTTATCATTCCCAGATGTAATAGTTGGACGAGCCCCTTGTGATATATTACGAGCACGATGACTAGCAAGAAGAACGAGATCAAATCTATTTTCAACTTTATCAATACAATCTTCTACCGTAACACGAGACATGAAAACTCCAAAACATTTAAAAAGTAAAAATTAAAACACATAATAACCATATAAATACAATAAAATAATGATAATTTCAAGTTCTTAATGGCAAACTTTGTCTCATATCTCTTGCACTTCTAGAATATTTTTAATAAACAGGTTGCAGATACACTCGTTTAAGGAGAGATGAATAAATTATAAATAGCAATTGTATATCATAAAATATATATTTCATCGTTTATAATTGCCAAATATAAAGTTTAAAAAGTATATAATATAATTTAAGTTAAAATAGGTAGTAATTAAAAATGTTTGATTCTAATGAAAAAATTGTTCTTTTTATTGATGGAGCAAATCTTTATGCCGCTTCTAAAGCATTGGGATTTGATATTGATTATCGCAAGCTTCTAAAAGCATTTAAATCACGTGCTAATGTATGGAGAGCATATTATTATACTGTTATTGTTGGAGATGCAGAACAACAATATTCGCCTTTACATCCTTTGCTTGATTGGTTGCACTATAACGGGTTCAAAGTCGTCGCAAAAAATGCAAAAGAATTTACGGATTCTACAGGACGAAAAAAAATTAAAACAAGTATGGAAATTGAATTAGCAGTTGATGCTTTTGAACAATCTCAGGGAGTTGATAGTCTTGTAATATTTTCAGGGGATGGCGATTTTACAACATTGGTAGAAGCTCTTCAAAGAAGATCTAAGAAGATTACTATTGTTTCAACAGTTCTATCAAATCCTCCTATGGTTTCTGATCAGCTACGTCGCCAAGCAGATAATTTTATAGATCTTGCTTATTTAAAGAACGAGATTCAACGAGATTCCGTTGAGGATGACCCTACTGCAGAACAGTTGCTTCCTGATGATATAATAAATAACATGGTATAATTATAATTTATTGTGCTATGATTATAATTTAAGCAAGATTATATATATACTTTCTTATAATAAAAAAATGATTATTGATTTGATACAATAAAACTGATACTTTTCATAGTATAGTTTTATAGTATCGATGAATAAATTCTATATATCTAGAAATTAATAATTACATATAATAATATATATGTATTAAAATAAAATATTTTATTTTGCATAATTTTTATCAATTATCATTTTATGTTTTGTTCATATATGTACGATTAAATATTATAAAATGATGAGGTCAATAGATTTTCAGTAGTTATATAATATTATGCTTGTTATTCTTAATATTTATAATAGCACATAATAAAAACGATTTTGGTATTTATAAATTAGTTAATTTTTATAGTATTTCTTTAAATGTACAGGAATATATATTTTCCTTTGTTTTTTATTCAAATATTTAGAATGTATTATAGGAGTTGGAATAACACTATAATTTTTTCGTTTATTTGAAGAAAGAAGCTGATTTTGTAAATTTCTATCACTACAATCAGTCAATGATACGATGTGACTGGTTGTTAAAAGATATGGAATCCTAACAACTTTCTCTTTATATTCGCATCCTACAGGCAATAAAATTGGCTTGCTATGCAATTTGAGTGAGGATAATAGGTATTGACGATCATTTCCACCTAACATCGCCATTCCAAGATAATGAGCGTGTACCTTTACAACGCCTCTATTTTCGATCATAAGAATTCTTGCAGCCGCATTGGAAAGATCTATAAGACGATCATCGTGATACGGCCCACGATCATTTACACGAACGACAATAGATAAACCATTTTCTAAATTGGTTACACGTACATAACTTGGTAAAGGAAGCGTCGGATGAGCAGCAGTAAGAGATTCTGTATCATAAATCTCACCATTAGCAGTTAAACGCCCGTGAAATGCAGAACCATACCAAGAAGCAGTTCCAATTACAGCATATGAAATATATTCCCTAGGGATATAATGCCTACCTTTAATTTGATAAGGTTTCCCTAAAACATAATAGCCTCCCCCTTTGGGAACAGCTTTACCAAAAACAACACGTTCGCTAGCACTTACGCCATATCTACTTTCTGGAAAATATTCATTATCCTGATTAACTAAGTTTCTATTAGTCATGACAAAACAAGAATTAATACTTAGAACAGAAATAAAAATTAAAACTATTTTTAGCAAATGTAGAAAATATGACTTATCCAAAAAAAACTCCACTTAATTGAAAAAACAATTAAAAAATTAACATATTATAAAATTATATTTTTTCCAATAATATCAAAAAACAATCAAAAATTTTATTGTGGAAAAATACAATTTTTAAAAAAGAAATAAGATTAATATTTTATCTCTGTCTATAACAAAAAAAATACAAAAAACGTAACTGGATTATACATCTTTTTTCCCTTTTAAGCCCTCAAGAATTTTAAATCAATAAATACCTATTTCATCTACTTTTTACAATTTATAATTCATAACTTACAATTTATTAGATAATTGAATAAAACTTAATTAAATGACAATTAAATTATTAGCTCAAATAATAGGTTATTTTTAACAAAAATACAGCTCTATTAATCAATCATTCTATCTGTAATATATAATAATGAATATTATAGACGTTAAAAAGATGTATTAAATTCCTTGGATATGCTCATCAGTATTTTTATTCGGTTGTAGCTTTATTTGAAGAAGATAAACACTTTATAAATCATAAAAAATATAAGAAATATAAAGCATCAACATTTAAAATGTACAAAAATAATTATATAAAAGAATAAAAAAAAGTAGACGAAATAGAAACAGGAAAAAGAATTTGAATATATAAAATATTATTAATATAAATATGTTTGTTAGTACTGATGATTGCATCTTATTTTTATATTTTTAATTATGATTAGTGATTAAATCCTTATCAGTGCATATTATATAATTCATGATATTATAAACTAATTATGCTGCAAAATTTTCATATATTATATCTTTATATCTCTTGTTTTTAAGATATATATATAAATAGCATAATTGATATTGCTACCAAGAGCATTTGTAAAAACAATTTAAATAAAATTCTTAGATTTAGTTTGAACAAAAATATATTATATATAATCAAAAGTAAATGTTATCTCAAAATCGTTCTATTAATCAAAATTAAGCCACCAATCATAATTATCATTAATAACATTAATATTCGAAGTATCGATTCTAAAAAGCCATTCTTTCACAAATAAACCATTAATTACTATGTGAGGAGCGATATCTGCTAATGGCACTATTACAAAACCTCTTTTGGTAATATATGGATGAGGTATTGTTAATCGATCTGTTATACATTCAAGATTACCGAATAAAAGAATATCAAGATCAATTGTGCGAGCCCCCCATAATTGGTCACGTTTTCTATTTAAATTATTTTCAATAGACAATAAAATATCCAAAAATTCGTTAGGCATAATTTGTGTTTTAATAAGAGCCGCAGCATTCAAAAAAAGATCCTGATCTTTTTTACCCCAAGGAGGCGTTTGATATAGACGTGATACAGATAATATTTCACAATCCTTATGATCATTAATTAATCTTAAAGCTTGAACAATATATTGTTTTTTATTGCCAATGTTGCTTCCTATTCCAATTGCGACAATATCATGATCTTGCCTAATCGGTATACTCAACTCTGGTTTCCACATAATCAAGTATACCTTTAATCGATGCGCTGGGTTTTCTTACAGTAACAACAACACGTACTATTCTTTTAAATTCTTTAAGCAATTTTTTTGCAATACTAGAAGCAAGAGACTCGATAAGATTATGTCTTGTACCCATAATAACTTTTTCCGTTATAGCAAAAACATCACTATAGTCGATTGTACTTTCTAAACTATCACTCTCTAAGACAGAATCTTTTATAATCTCCATTTCTATATCAACAAAAAAACGCTGTCCTTTAATTTCTTCTTCTTTATAAACACCATGATTAGAGAAAAAGGCACAATTTTTTAAAAATATTATATAATTTTTCGACACTTAACTCATTCCTTATCACCTAAACTATCGTGTGTATAAATACTTTTAGACTGTATAACAGCATCAGTTAGACGCAAAGCATCTATATTGATTTTCACGTTATGCACTCTAAAAATATTTGCTCCAGCAACTCTCAATAGGCAATTTGCCACAGCAGTGCTGCAATCTCGATCTAAGGATCTATTCCTTCCTGTTATTTTCCCTAAAAATCTTTTTCTTGAGACACCAACTAATATTGGGAAATCAAGCTGATTAAATTTTGAAAAATCTGCTATTATGGAAAGGTTTTCTTTAGTATTTTTTGAAAATCCAAAACCTGGATCAAGAACTATACAATCACGATTTATACCTTCACGAAAAGCAATTTCTAAAGATTTTTTTAAAAAATAAAATTGATCTTCAAAAACTTCGCAAAGCTTTGTGCGATTACGCCCCGTATGCATAATACAAACACCAGCTCCATATTTTGCAATTGTTGCGGCCATATTTTTATCATGTTGCAATCCAAATACATCATTAATAATATGTGCTCCTGCTCTAATGGCTAATTTAGCCGTTTCAGATCTATATGTATCAACTGAAATAATAGCATCTGTAATATTAGATAATTCTTCTATAACAGGGATAATACGAGCCTGCTCTTCTTTTGCGCTTATTGGCACAGCATTAGGATTTGTAGATTCTCCTCCAATATCAATAATATCAGCCCCCTCTTCTAAACAATTGATAGAATGGGAAATAGCTTTTTCAGCAATTAAATAATCCCCTCCATCAGAGAATGAATTTGGAGTAACATTAATAATTGCCATAATAAGTGGTTTATAATCTATATTTATGCTGCGATTATGGGCAGTTTTCCAAATACGATAAAAATCTTTTTCCATATTAAACAGGTTTCCCTAATAATATCTAATTATAATTTAATTAAATATATTGTATTATGAGTGTTTCATTTAAAAATAAATTTCATATGCTGACTTATAAATAAAATGATTTTCATGTATTCACTCTATAAAAGCAATAGCACCTGTGTATAACCCAGTATTCTTATATACATAATTACTATAACTCTATAGGATTGTATTTTGAATAGCACTCTATATGGAACATTTTTTTGTTAATTTTAGGAGTTTCATTCTATTAATTGTTGATATAAGCAGCAAAAATTAAAGGATTATATTGTATATTTTTTAAGAAACAGAAAATATTTCAAATATCTATGATCTACAGTCTAAGAGCTTGGTATATATGAAGAACAGCAATAAAAGAAATAGAACATCATATAATAAATCGTCCAAAGATATTGAAAACGATTTGATATTAAAACAGCACAAAAATAAGAACAATTATCGGTCTAATAAAATGTCAGAACAAAAGAAAAACAACCTTCAAAACGAAAAAGTCCAATCTTCTAATCTGATATATGATGATGATATAGAATATCATGATAAAGATAATTACCTTAAACAAGGTAGTAATAATCGTTATTCCTCAGAATTTTCACCTGCAAATGATTTAAGTGCTGGAAGTGTAATCCAGATACTTCAAAATATTGGGAAAAATTCCTTAAATATGGCGCTACGTAATGCCATAATTGCTTCTATGCTCTGGATTGTGTCCGTATTAGCATTATCGATAATATCTTATGTTAATTCATCTATAAGCTCGTTTTATGAATTCATATCAAGGCCAGAAACAATGATATTGTTTCTAACAGTGAATATAATACCTGTTTTGCTGTTTTTTGCATTTTTCATAATGATATGCCGTGCAAGGGATATGCATGAAGCATCTCAATCAATAGCAGAAGTTGCGCTTCGTCTTATGGAGCCAGAAACATATGCTGCTGATAGAGTTGTATCGGTTGGCAGTAAAGTTCGTAAAGAAATTTTGACAATGAACGAAGGGATAGAACGTGCCATATCCCGAGCAAATGATTTAGAAAATATAGTTCGTTCTGAAGTAGATATGCTTGAAAAGAACTATGCAAAAGACGAAGATAGAATTCAGAAACTGGTTCACCAACTAAGAGAGGAGCGTGAGTCTATATTTGAGCATGGAATGGAGCTCCGCAGTTCCATATCTGAAGTGCACGAATCTCTAAAAGAAGAACTTTCCATAACTAGTGAAGAAATTTCTATTCATCTTGCAAATGCAACGGAATCATTTTCTTCAATTGTTAATAAGCGAATAACAAAATTAACTGATGTAACCAATAAATCCTTAACCGAAACAACAGAAATAATTTCTTCTAAGATAGATCAATTGCTAAAAGTTCTTGATTCTGCATCTGTCATGATTACGGAAGATTTTGGAAATCGTATTAAGTTTTTATCTAAGTCTATTGATAATTCAGGCAATAATCTTCTAATTCGTTTAAATAATTATGTGTCAGAATTAGAGAGCAATTCTGACAAATTAGATGCAAAATTAAATGATAAATACCAGCAGTTCATAAAATCTTTGGATTCTAAGATATTTCAACTGGCTGATTTATTGTTAGAAAAACAGGGATATATTACAGAAGCATTAGATGATGCAATGCAGAATTTATATTCCTCTTTTCAGGAAAAAGAAGGTTCTTTTCATGATAATATTAAATCAATTACAGAAAATACATTCGTAGAGTTTAATAATCGTATAGTTGCGCTAAGCAATAATATTGGCAAAGTTGTTGGAGATGCTTCAAGGGAATTAAGTGAAAGCATTACAGAATTTTGCCAATTTTTTGACAAGAACTTTAATTCTTTTGGATTGCAATTAGAAAATAACATAGAAAAAGTTCGTGGATATCTTTCAAAATCACATAATCACATAGATGAATTATTCCTTACTAATATAAAAACTATTGATTCTAATATGGAAGACAAGAATAAGATTATGGCTGATATCCTTGCTGATAAGCAAAGGAGCATGATCACTACTGCTGATCAAAATGTAGAAAAATTAGAAACTGTCCTTACAAATAGTATCGATAATTTAACAACTATACTTGAAGATAAGTGTCAAATAATTGACACAGATATTGAGAAAAAGTCTTCGGAAATTTGCTCTTCATTTAATTCTGCATGTCAAAAAATTAATAATATGATTTTTAGTAGAGAAGAATTGTTTTCAAATTCTCTAGTTCAGGCACAATCTCAGTTTGAAGAAGCACTTTCTAACAGACCTCAAGATATTATCAATTCTATGTCTGAGAACATAAGTAAGCTAACTGATACTATTTATGATAAAACAATGGTGTTGGCTGTAGCTTTATCTGAGAGCCAAAAAGCTATTGATAGTACCCTTAAAACACATACTCAAGATGTTATAAGTAAAATAACAACTGCAGAATCTAAGTTAGAAAATTCATTTACTGAAAGCTCAGGTAAGGTTGTTTTTTGCTATAATAACAACAATAAGAAGCTTGAAGAAATGCTAAAAAGAAATCTAATATCCATTGAGAGGATGCTTGATCACAAAAGCAATCAAGTCAATAACATTTTTGAAAACTCTGCTAAACGCATTGATACCATCATATGCGATAATACAAAAGTCGTAAAAGAAACATTCAATAATAGTAGTAATGATATTGGATTAGAGTTATCAAAAATCAGCGAACAAATTGGAAATTCTATAGGTAATATAAAAGATCTTACAATAACTTTAGAACAAAAATGTAATGATTTAGAAACTGATCTTATAGGACACTCAAATCAGATTATTCACTCTTTTGATGCCGCTAAATTATCTATAAACGATAATTTTTCTATGCATAATAAAAGTTTCATCAATTCCTTATCAGATAATCAATCAAAATTTGAGAATATTATTGTATCTCAATCTAAGAGTGTTATTGATTCATTTTCTAAAGATATTAAGGAATTGAACGATACGGCATATCAAAAAGCTACTGAACTAGCTAATTCCCTTGCTGACAGTCAAAATAAATTAGGCATAACGTTAGAAAATCATTCTCAAAATGTGTTAAAGAAGATTTTTGTTGCTAGTGATAAAATCAGTGAATCTTTTGCTGATAGAATTGATAGCATTAGACTTTCTTATGAAAATAATTATAAAATTTTAGATGAAAAACTTTTCCAGCATATAAAAGGATTGCAAAATATCCTTGTTGAAAACAGTGATAAAATAGATGATACAGTTGAGACTGCATCTAATTTTATTAAATCTGTTCTAGATGAAAATTCTGTAAGAATTGAAAGCTTGTTAAGTTGTGGTACTGATTCGGTAAATAATGTTTTACTAGCTGCTCATCTAAAATTTGATCAATTATTAAAAGAAAAATCAGAAGAAATTAATAAAATTGTTGATGAAAGATCTTCTTCTATTTCCATGGCTGTCGCTGAAAAATCCATAGAATTAAAAAATAGTTTGAAAGAACAAGAATATTCATTGCGCAGTAAATTTGAATCTACCAATAAATATCTAGAGGATTTATCTTCTAAAGTTCAAGATTTGATACAAGATTTAGTTTCATTAATTGGAGATACATCTAAATCTACAAATGATACCACTGAAAGATTGGAAAAATCCATCGTCGATGTAAATGAAAAACTTAAAGTATGTAAAGAATTATTTGGAGATGATATTAATGTATTTACAGATGAAATATCAAAAGTTGTAGAAATTGCAGGGCAAAAAATTTCTCAAATAACGAGTAAAGTATCACAAAATTTATTAGAAAATAGCGATAATATTACTAATAAAATAGTAGACAATACATCACGTCTTAAAGACGAAATAGATGGTGTTACAAATAAATTTATTGAAAGCGGTCGCTTCTTAGAGAAGAGAGAAGAAAAATTCCGTTATAGCCTAGATAATTTTAATAATAATCTTTCAGAAGTTATTATAGAAGTTGATAAAGTTGTTTCAGATCGTACTGGTGAGATGCGATCATTAATAGAAAAACGTATCCATAATATCAAAGATATAATTTCTGATATTAATCAATCATTAGAGTGTCACAGTAATAATATGGTTGATAAGTTTAAAGAGCATATCCAATGCTTTGAATCTAATATTTCTGCAACAGAATCTATAATCGATAACAATAATAAATCAATGAAGTCATCTCTCGATGAGCGTTCTAATATGTTAGATAAATTGTTGTCGCAACGTTCTAATGAAATATCTAACGCGATTATTGGAGCTTTTAATAAAGAAGAAAGCGCTATAGCAAATAGTATTGATAAAAAAATCTGTGATGCTGCCAATGCACTTGAAAAACTTGAAGAATTATTAATAAGCGATATTGATAAAATTACTGGTAGAATTGCTGATAACAGTAAAAATGTAACAACAATCATTACTGATGCAACTAATTCTCTAAATGAAGTAGATGAAAGATTGAATGGAACAACAAATCGTATAGTCAAAACAGCAGGAAGAATCGATACTGTTTTTGGTGAAACATCTAAATCGTTTGATAATAAAATTAATAATATTAATAAAATATCTGAATTAGTTCTATTACAAATGTCTGAATTAGTTAATAAACTAGATCAAAACTCTAAAAATCTTTTGAAAACTCATGAGTCTCTAGTAAAATCACAGGCTGAAACAACTATCGTGTTAGATAAGAAAGCAATTAATTTAACAGATTTAACAGATAGATTGATTATTAAATCAGGAGAAGCGCAAAAGTTTGTTTTATCCCTATTATCAGATATAAAAGATGTTCTTGAGAAGGCTGACTTCCTTTCAGGAAAAATGATAGATAATATCAAAAATAGTCTTTTAAATTCCTTCTCGAATATAGAATCTAGTTTGTATAAAATAGAAACTCGTAGCCGCGATTTAGTTAAAATGATTAACAGTGATTTAGCTGATATTGGGGATAAAACTATTAAAACCATCGATAGTAACTTTGAAATAATAGAAGGTAAATCATATGATTTATCAAATCATATGATAAGAAAAATAAGATCAGCTTTACCTAATATTGAAAATATCATATATGATATTGAACAAAAATCGGATAAGTCTATGCAAAGGTTTTTGGATTCTATTAACGATAAGATGGATTCATTTATTCAAAGACTATCAGAGACAAGTAATGATATATCTAATACATCCGATAGAATAACTGGAGAGTTGAATAATTCTCATGATATTTTAAAACGTGATTCTATAAATTTAGCAAAAGAAGCTACTGAAAGTGCTAATATTGTGCGCAAAACTGTAGAAGAACAAATCGCTGTTTTAAAAGATTTTCAAAGGTCAGTTATTACTCCTATGCAAGATGGATCTGATTTTTATAAAAAAGGTTTAATGAATAAAAATTCAGAAAAATCATTAATAAAAGATAAATCTTCTAGTGGATGGTTGAAAAGTTTACTGAATTTTTCTGTAAATAATAAAGAAAAAATAATATCTCATGATAAAGAAAGTAAAATGTTATCGATTTCTCCTGCTATAGGATCTATTATAAATGATATTGATCATTTCATTGACTATGATGCTTTTTTTGACTTATGGAAGCGTTATACACAAGGAGAAAGCAATATATTTAGCCAGCGCTTGTATACCATAAAAGGACAAAAAATATTTAATAATTTACAAGATAAATATATAACCGATTTAGAATTTCAACGTGATGTTGATACATATATCTCTGATTTTGAAAAAATGTTAGCTGAAAGTACTCGCAATCATAATAATCCTTCTGTAGCACAAGATCATATCACATCTAACTACGGTAAAGTTTACACGATTCTTGTACATGCTTCTGGAAGAAATTTATAAACGTAATATTGTTATTATTATATATAAATGTATAATGACAACTTATAGAAATAATAATGGCAATTCCCTGTGATATAATAGTGATTATATCGATAGATATATCATGTTTAGTTTTATATATGTTTTTGCTAAGTATATTTATAAAGCAGTATTCGTTTTGAAATTAGAATATTAAATATTGCATTATGCTCTTTAATATTTACTATATCATATAAATTATGATTTTGGTATTTACTACTAAATCAAATATGTAAATATTAATTTTAAAGTAAATCATTCTATTTATTAAATTATCTTATTAAAATGATTATAATTATTAATTTTAAGTTATCAGTAATTGCTAAAATATAACTCTTTAAAAAAATATTTTTTGATAATAGTATAAACATAATTTAATAAGAATTGTTTTTTAATCATAATTATTTTGACTTGCTTTTTAAATATATAATATACTAACAATATTTTAATGTTTTAATTATGATTTCAAAAATTTTAACAGTAGCTTTTCAAGTCATAGAAGGAATACCTGTTGAAGTTCAGGTTATGCTATCTCCTGGCAGAATTGGAATTCAAATAGTTGGACTACCAGATAAAGCTGTTATAGAAAGTCGTGAAAAAATACAAGCAGCACTTTATGCATGCGGACTGGCTTTACCAAATAAAAGAATTACCATCAACCTTGCACCAGCTGATCTACCTAAAGAAGGATCTCATTTTGATTTGCCTATTATTCTAGCTTTAATGGCATCTATTAAAGCAATTAATTGTGAATCATTGTCTAATTATATAGCATTAGGAGAAATAAATCTTGATGGATCATTAGCTATAATAAATGGAGTATTACCTGCAGCTTTATGTGCTAAAAAATTAAATAAAGGTCTTATATGTCCAAAAATTTGTGGATCTGAAGCTGCATTAGTATCAGAAGATCTGAATATAGTAGCAGCTGATAACTTGATAGAATTAATAAATCATTTAAATAAAAGGCATATTATATCTCGACCTATAAGATCCCATTATAAAGCAACTGATAATCAGCCAGACCTAGCAGATATAAAAGGTCAAAAGGCTGTCAAAAGAGCTTTAGAAATAGCAGCAGCTGGAGGTCATAACTTGCTAATGATGGGCCCCCCTGGTGCAGGAAAATCAATGCTTGCATCATGCTTACCATCAATATTGCCTCCTTTATCTCTAGAAGAAGCTATAGAAGTATCTATGATTTACTCTATTCCTGGGAAATTATATAATGGAAATTATTTCTTGCAAGAACGACCTTTTCGTAATCCTCATTATTCTGCAACAACAGCAGCATTAATAGGAGGTGGAACACGAGCATTACCTGGAGAAGCCTCTCTCGCTCATAATGGTGTATTATTCTTAGACGAGTTACCTGAATTCTCACCTCATACACTTGACGCTCTTCGTCAACCGCTTGAAACCGGCAAATGTGTTATAGCACGCGCTAATCGCAAAGTTAGCTATCCTGCACGTATTCAATTAATAGCTGCAATGAATCCTTGTAGATGTGGCGTTACAATGAAAGATGATAATCTATGCCTACGAGGTCCGCATTGTGCAATAGAGTATCAATCTCGTATATCTGCTCCCTTAATGGATAGAATCGACATATATATAGAAGTACCAGCTGTTCCTTTAGAAGATCTTTTTTCACATAATAATTCTGAATCAAGCATAACAGTAGCTGATCGTGTTCTTATAGCAAGAAACAGACAAAAAGAAAGGCTAGAAAAAATGGGTGTTACATCAACTTGTAATGCTCTTTGTTCCGCTAAATTAATAGAACAAATAGCTGTTCTTGATTCAAAAAGCAGTTCTATTATAAAACAATCTGCCCAAAAAATGCTTTTTTCAGCACGAGGATACCATAAGATACTTAAAGTAGCTAAAACTATTGCAGACTTAGATTCATCAGAAATAATTAAAACAATTCACATTGCTGAAGCAATAGCTTATCGTAAAAAATCAATATACAATATAAAATAGTCAATTAATAGAGTTTTATAACATTATTTATGACAATAAGATATATTTCTTAAACCATAAATATATATATATACTAAAATATACATTTACTTGTAATAATATTAAAAACTAAAAAACAAAGAACTAGTAAAGTCCGCTGGAACCAAAACCTCTATCATCTCTATCGGTTTTTTCTAAAGAAATATCTGGTACTACTTGAGGAATAGCTTTAACAAAAGATGATATAACCAACTGTGCAATACGCATACCTCTTTTGATAATAAAATCCTCTTGACCTAAATTAATTAGCAATACTTTTATTTCACCTCTATAATCACTATCAATAGTTCCAGGAGAATTAAGACAGGTTATACCATTACTCAATGCAAGGCCAGAACGAGGCCTTACCTGTCCTTCATAACCTGAAGGTATTGCGATAAGATATCCACAAGGAACCAGAGAACGCATTCCCTGCAATAGAATCATAGGCTCATTTCCTGGCAACGCAGCAAATAAGTCCATACCTGCAGCTCCAGATGTTTTATATTCTGGAAGAGGCAGATCATCTGCATGAGGTAGACGCACAAGAGATATATTTATATAATCAATCATGTAAGAGATTGTATCTCAGAAATGAGATTTATGTCAATTATTGTTTTGTAGCAAATAAGTTACCTATAATGCTAAAAATATAAAATAAAAGAGATTATAATTATTAATATAAAAAATATATAGTTAAACGTATTTTTTAATCAAAACAAAATCTTATATCGTAAATTATAAAATAGATTATATCTAATTATATAATTGCTATAAATTAATATTCTAAAACTTATATAGATGTGAATAATCTTAATATAGATCCAGTTTTAAGTAAGCAAAATAACAATAAGTATCAATCATGAAAATATTATCTATGCTATATATATGATTTCAAAAATGCGATTAAAATAAATTATTGTCAATAATTATCAATATACAATCATAAAACAATATATTTTAATTAATATTTAAGAAAAATATGAGGATATACATACTATTCAGAGCGGTTTATTTGGTTTTTTTAATATTATCCTATCGGAGAAAATAATAATGAGTTCTAAAAAATCGACTTTAAATGTTTTAATAGCAACTGTTATAGCTACTTCTATATTAAGCGGATGTGATTTTTTGAAAAGATTATGTAATCAATCAGCAGCAGAAAAAGCACCAGTAGCAGGAGCAACACCAGCAGCAGGAGAAAAATCAGCAGCAGGAACAGCACCATCACCAACCGGCTAATTAGGCATTAATAGCAAATAATATTATTGCATAAGATATAAATATTATTATATACCAAAAAAATGGCAGAGATAATATCTCTGCTATTTTTTGATGTAATTGAGCGAAAACTTAAACTATCTATTAAAAAATATATAATAGTCTGCGCATATTTCATGCCTCATTCATGTTATTAAAACTAAATTTTTTGATTTATTACTTCTTATAAAAATTATTATTGATATTTAAAATATTTAGAGAAATATCCATATAAGAAGAAAATTGTTAGTGCAATTATAAAAACCATAAAAGCATATCAAAATAATAAACTGAACTTATATTAAAAATAAATTGTATCTTATCTGATTAAAAATCAAAGTGATAAACTATTGATTGATAACTGTAAGTTTAATATCACTTTATATTTTAAAAATTTAATCATGTTTAAATTAGCACAATTAAAATTTGATAATTATAAATAATATTGATGCATAATAGAAAATTAAATTTAATAGATTAGTGATTGTAATAATATGATTTTAATGATTGCAAAATTGTAACAATAAAAATCAAAAAGATAAAATCTATTAAAGTTCAATAAGTAATGAAAACAGAAATGGGTATCGTTTTTATAATCTTATCCTAAAAGATAATTTATTCGTGCTTTTAAACATAATTTTTATAAAATAATAAGTACTATAAAAGTTTGTAAAACTTGTATATCTAGTAGTTTATTTAAAAATCTTCAAATACTTTATCTTTTAACAAAATATAATATATATAAGTATTAAATAAATATTAATTAAATATATAAGTATAATTATTAAAAAGTAAATTTAAATTTAATATAATATAAATTATATTTATATATAAATTACATTTTACTTAAATAATAATATATAATAATTTTTATTAAAATTATTATAATTTATATTATGAGTATAACAAAAAATTATAACTATTTATAAAAAAAGAAAAAGATAAATATAATTGATTAATAAATATATTGAATAAATAATTCTAATAAAACTATAAAAAGGAATGATATTACTAATAATATCTATTTATATATATTAAATCATTATAAATATAATCTATTTTTATGAAATTATACTGGTATTACCTAGAATAGGTAATAATGTAAATCAATGGTTATAAATGTGAAAGAAGTGATATTATCTTAAGTCTATAAAGACCACAAACATAGAAATATGAAACTTAGATACAGATAAATTGTCTAATATTTTGGAAAATTTTTATAAATAAAGATAAGAATACTAATTATATAAATTACTTACATTCTATAGATTTTTAATAATTTTTAAAAAATTTTTTTTATAACATAATTTTAGGAACTATGAGTATGAATATTGCAGAGACAAATAAAAATATCAATCAAAACATAGTAAAAACGTGTATTGATAATTATAATAAGGATCACATTAGTGTTACTAAACCAAATGTTGTCACTAGCCCAAATGTTAGCACTAAATCAAATGTTATAACCAATCCAAATAAAAAGTCATCTGATTTTTTTAGTAACGCAAAAGATGTAATGGTCAACTTAATCCCTATTTATGGAACTATCAATGAATTTAAAAAAGGAAATACTGGATGGGGCATAGTAGGCGTAATTACGGATGCCCTTATACTTGTTCCAGTTTTCGGATATGGTATTAAGGTTGTAGCAACTTTAGCACGGGGAGGGGCAAAAGTAGCTGAAAATGCAATTAAAGCTAAAACAATAATAAATGATTTTAAAGTTCTCCAAGAAAGCTCTAGATCAATTAAAGATGAAATTAGCTCTGTTAAAACAGAAACTATGGGAACAAAATATGTTGATAACAGTAATTTTGCAAAAGATAAAAATATTATCTCAAATACAGCCTTAGAAGAGAAGATCTTAGTCCAAAACCCATCTAAAAAGATAGAATGGAAACCTGTTGTAAAATCAAATCTATCAAAAAGACTAGATAGTTTTGGTCAACATTTATTTCTTGATTTTTTAATGTTAAAACATAATGAAATATTTAAAGGACTAAAAGATGCAACCAAATCTTCTAAGTTCGTAATAAATGGAAATGATATAGCATCAAAAGATTCATTCGATATGTTAAAAAGTCTTATAAAAATATTTCCTAATGATTTTAAAAAGATTCAACTAATTTCTTCTTTTGCACAAGAAGGTATTTTTATTAACAAGCCTTTCGCACATAAAATAGCCAATATTGAACATATAAACGAAACAATGAAAGGAAAAACTTCCTATTATATAGACACCTTAGAAAATGGGGAATTAAAATTAACTGCAAAATACGAAGGGAATAATATAAATAATAAAAATTTTGGTGTTAAAGTTGAAGGAAATATTTCAACAAACAAACCAGCAAAACTTCAATATTCATATTATTCATAAAGATATATTTTATAGGGCCTTATAAAATGGACCAAATAATAGTTATATAAATTATCATCAAATTACGATTAAATATGGGAAAATATTTCAAATCATATATAAATTTTGATGACATCATATATGCTAATAATCAGATATCACAGGTGTTTTTACATCCTGTGATATCTGATTATAAATCCAATATCTCCAAGAAGAAATCAATTTAAAAGAAAAAAATCTTTTTATTAATATAGAATATTCATTTAAGAGATATATTACCTTTACTTTAACAAAGTAATCTAAACAGTACGAAAAATAAGTTTATCTTCTTCGACCAATACTTTGATAGAATCACCTTCAGATATTTCATTAGAAATCATCTTTTCAGCTAATGGATTCTGAATATATTTCTGTATTACTCTTTTTAATGGTCGAGCACCATAAGCAAAATCATAGCCCTTATACGATAACCAAATAACAACTTGATCATCAAAATCTATTGATATATTGCGCTTTTTAATAACAGATAATAGCTTATCAAGCTGAATATGAACAATTTTCGAAATATCATCTTCACGTAATCTCTGAAATAATATTATTTCATCCAAACGATTTAAAAATTCAGGTTTAAATTCGGAATGCACCATTCTCATTACTTTTTCATTAACAGAATTTTCATCACTAGTATCTTCCAACATAAACTCCGCACCTAAATTAGAAGTCATAATGATAAGTGTATTACGAAAATCAACAGTACGACCTTGACTATCTGTCAACCTTCCTTCATCTAAAACTTGCAATAAGATATTATGAACATCTTTATGAGCCTTCTCAATTTCATCAAATAAAATTACCTGATAAGGATGTCTACGCACAGCTTCAGTCAAAGCCCCACCCTCATCATAACCAACATAACCAGGAGGAGCACCTATTAAACGAGATACAGAATGTTTTTCCATATATTCTGACATATCAATGCGCACCATAGAGGTTTCGTCATCAAATAAGAAACGCGCTAAAGACTTGACTAACTCTGTTTTTCCGACCCCCGTTGGCCCTAAAAACATAAAAGATCCCATTGGACGGTTTGGATCTTGTAAGCCAGCTATAAAACGACGCAATGCATTAGAAACAGATTCAATAGCAGCATTCTGACCAACTACATATTTAGAAAGCTCTTCCTCAACTTTAACAAATTTTTCCCGGTCACTTTCTAACATTTTACTAACAGGAATGCCAGTAGAACGAGATACTACACTAGCAATATTATCAGAAGTCACAACCTCATGAATCATATCCGTTGCCATATCATCTGGTTTTGAAGTTTCATCTAGCTCTTTTTCTATTTTTGGAATCAATCCATAAGCAAGCTCTCCTGCACGCTCAAATTCTCCTTGACGCTGCGCCACAGCTAATTCATTACGCATTGTTTCTAATCGTTTTTTAAGATCAGCAGCATAAAAAATCTTTTTCTTAGCCTCTTGCCAACGCAAGGTTAAAGTACTTGATTCTTCTTCTAAAGAAACCAATTCATTTTGCAAGGATAAAAGACGTTCTTCAGAAAATTGATCTTTTTCTTTCTTTAAAGCCTCTTTTTCTATTTTAAGACAAATAATACGACGATCAATTTCATCAAGAACCTCAGGTTTAGTATCTATCTGCATACGAACTCTAGCAGATGCCTCATCCATCAAATCTATGGCTTTATCAGGAAGAAATCTATCAGTAATATATCTATTAGAAAGAACTGCTGCACTTACTAAAGCAGAATCAGAAATTCTAACTTTATGATGTTGTTCATATCTTTCTTTAAGACCACGTAAAATAGATATTGTATCAACAACCGTAGGTTCCCCGACTATAAGAGCTTGGAATCTACGAGCAAGAGCCGGATCCTTTTCTATATACTTTCGGTATTCATCTAATGTTGTTGCTCCTATACAATGTAACTCTCCTCGAGATAACGAGGGCTTAAGAAGATTAGAGGCATCCATTGCTCCATCAGTTTTCCCTGCTCCGACTAATATGTGCAATTCATCAATAAATAGCACTATATTACCTTCTTCAGACTGAATCTCTCCAAGAAGAGCCTTTAATCTCTCCTCAAACTCTCCTCTAAATTTTGCACCAGCTATCAAAGCTCCCATATCAAGAGACATCAATCTCTTTCCCTTAAGAGATTCAGGAACGTCACCATTAATAATACGTGAAGCTAAGCCCTCAACAATAGCTGTCTTACCAACACCAGGATCTCCAATTAAAACTGGATTATTCTTGGTACGACGTGATAAAACTTGAATAGCACGGCGCATTTCATCATCTCGACCAATGACAGGGTCAAGTTTTCCATCTCGAGCTTCCGCTGTAAGGTCACGACAATACTTCTTTAAAGCATCAAATCCGTGTTCTGAATTTACAGAATCAGCTACACGACCCTTACGAATATTTTTAATTGTTTCCTCAAGGCTATTAACACTTACTCCGCATTTTTTAAGAGAAACTGATACAGAAGAACTATGAACTAAAATCATAGCAAGAAGAAATCTTTCTACTGTGACAAAAGAATCACCTGATTTTTTAGCTATTTCCTCTGCTTTAGAACAAACCTCAGCTAATGGGCGTGAAAGATAAATTTGAGATCCACTACCCGTAACTTGTGGCAACTTAGCAAGAGCATCTTGATTAGAAGTGTTAAGTTTTTGAAGATCCCCTCCTGAACTTTTAACTAACGAACATGCAATACCTTTATCATCTTCAAGGAATACATGCAAAATATGCTCAGGCATTAAATTCTGATGACCCTGTGCAAGAGCATATGTTTGTGAAGATTGAAATACACTTCTCAATAACTCTGAATATTTTTCACTATTCATCAAAAAATACCTCCTTTAAATCTATCAGAAATATTCCATAAAAGTAACTATCCGGTTTTTAATTTTTATACACTAGATGGCCCCTCTGAAGAATTTCTAGATGCCCCCTCTGAAGAATTTTTAGATGATTCTTTTTTAGGGTTGCTGTTATTATTAAATCTGCGAGGACGCAATGTCCTTCTATTAGACGCAATCTTACTAGGAACTTTTCTATCTGGAATAGGTGCGTCAAATGCAATATCTTCAATATTAGGCTGATTATCTGGAGGAGATTTGAAAATATTTTCTTTTGTATCTGAATCGACAGGCTTATCCATAAATCCATTATTTAAATGATCTATCTTGCACCTCTTCTCTTTTTCAATAAGGCTCTCCTGTTCATCAAGTTGCAATTTTTCCTGAATCTTTGCTTGAGCCAAAGCAATAATACGATTATAATGCTCTGCATGTTGAAAATGGTTCTCTGCAACAACATAATCACCCGCACTAATAGCATCACGAGCAAGAGTTGAATATCTCTCAGCTATATGCTGAGCAGTACCACGAACCTTAACTTCATATCCAGCACTATCATAATTTCGTACTAATGGATTAATGTTTTTACGATTAAAATTCCCGTTGCCACCATTGGATCCACGTCCACGACTACGTTTATATTGCTGTCCTGACCTCATTTATTACCCATTCAATTTATAAATACCTGATGTTTACCATTTTCAATAGAAAAAATTAATCCATATATTCATTCATTCATTATGCCTTATTCCCCAATATTATAAGAAATCAAAAAAACTCAAACAACTAGTGATAAAACAATAATGCTCTATCATTTCCCCCATAATCTTTAAAAGAATTTAATAAAAACAATTGCCTATCTTCAAAAATACGCACAACATCTAATTTTTGATTATATCCAATCTCTAAGCAACAAAAACCACCCTTAGTCAATTTTTTCGATATACCATCTGCTATAACTCTATAATGAAACAATCCATCTGTTCCACCATCAAGTGCAATATGAGGATCAAAATATTTAACCTCAGATCCAAGGGTATCGATTACATCAGATGATATATAGGGCGGATTTGAAACAATAATATCGAAAACCCCATTAACAGAAGAAAACCAATCGCTTTGTATTGCAGAAAATCTATCGGATACACCATTAATTATAGCATTATTACTAGCAATTTTTAGGGCTTCACTCGAAATATCAACGCCATAACCCTTAAAATTAGAACATTCCTTTAATAAAGAAAGACAAATTGCACCAGTACCAGTCCCAAGATCAAGAACTTTCACAATACTTTTATTCTCTAATTGAGAAAAAAAATGCGATAGAACAACATCTACTAAAAGCTCTGTCTCAGGACGAGGCTCAAAAGTATCAACTGAAAGAGATAATCTTAAATTATAAAAACTTCTCCATCCAATAATACGATGCATAGACTCATGTTTCAAGTATCTGATAATTGCTTTTTTAAGCAATAAAAGCTGTTCTTTGTCCAGAACTATACCTGGATAAGCAACCACTTCACACGCAGATAAACCAGTAATTCCGCATAAAAAATGAATAGGATTACCTAATCTTTTTAATCCAGAATTTCTAAAATAATACTTAATCAAAGAAAGACAATCTCCAACAGTTGGAGGTAGATCACTTATTAAAGACAAATTAGTCACTAGCAAAACCCATCATTCTTGTTTGATGTTCTGTAATCAATGCATTAATAATTTCATCAATATCACCTTGCATTATATATTCCAATTTATATAGTGTTAGATTTATTCTGTGATCCGTAATACGTCCTTGTGGAAAATTATAAGTACGAATACGCTCAGAACGATCACCAGATCCAATTTGGGCCTTACGATCCGCCGATCTTTCATTAGAAACACGTCTTCTTTCGGTATCATAAAGTCGAGATCGTAAAACTTTCATAGCTTGCAATCTATTCTGATGTTGTGATTTTTCAGAAGAAGTTACAATTATACCTGTTGGAATGTGAGTAATCCTTACTGCTGAATCAGTGGTATTAACATGCTGCCCACCCGCACCGGATGCACGCATAGTATCAATACGAATATCTTCTGGAGAAATATCAATATCTATTTCTTCTGCCTCTGGCAAAACTGCAACAGTTGCAGCTGAAGTATGAATCCTTCCACTAGCTTCAGTAGCAGGAACACGCTGAACTCGATGTACACCTGATTCAAATTTCATACGAGCAAACACCCCTCTTCCAGATATTGTTGCAATTATTTCCTTATATCCACCATCATCACTATCACTAGAAGATAAAATATCAACCTTCCACTTTCTAGCCATTGCATAACGCTCATACATATAGAAAAGATCTCTAACAAATAATGCCGCTTCTGCCCCCCCTGTTCCAGCACGAATTTCGATAACACAACTCTTATCATCATCAGCATCTTTAGGAATCAATAAACAACTTATTTCATATTCAAGTTCTTTTATTTTCTTTTCTAATTCTAAAATCTCGGCCTGAGCAATATCTTGAATATCTAAACCAGAATCTGGATCTTCAATAATAGCACGTAAATCCTTTTCTTCTAATTTTGCTTTATCATAAATATCAATTTTGGCAACAACCGGACTGATCGTAGAATATTCAGCATTAAGCTTAATATATACGTCAATAGGAGGCGATTGTGACATCTGAAATTCAATTTCAGAAAAACGATTCTTTATATCGCACATCTGTTCATGAGAAAGACAAACCAAACTATAAAACTTTCAAAAAAAGTTGATACAAACACACATATTATCTAAAATTGAATACAGCGCAAAATATTCGTATCCAGGTAAAACTGATCGTCATAATAATGAAATAACAATATTGTAAATATTATTCGATCATAAAATCAACTAATCGATAACATATTCAAATAATCAAGCAAAGTTGCTTCATAAATTAATTACTTATCATTATCATCTCCAAATAAATCATATCTATATAGAACAGAAATATCGCAGTAACGTAACAGAGCTTAAATATTCAAAAAACAATTTAAACAATTAATGAACCTAAGCTCTAATAAACCTAAATATAAACAATTAAACATTAAATTAACTTAAAATAAATAATCTAATCTCATACAACATATTGATCATTATATTAAATATTCACCTAAATAAATTAATAATATTGATCGGATCATTAATTCCTTTTTTAAAAAACAAGAAATAATTTTAATGATATAAAAATCATCTCAGACATAATAAAAATACCATATAAACAATAAATTACTTTATGCAAATACCAGAACATAAAGTAATTTATTATAATATAAATATTAGTATAATTAAATCCGCCTATCACAATTCGTTCCATTCATTTTATAAGCGGGAATAAAACGATAATACTATTATATCAAAAAGCTAATCACACATAACATATCGATAAAAAAGAAAAAATTGGAAACATAAAAACATCCATTGTCAAACGAAAATAGATTAGAAGATTTAACAACAACTATACAATACACCTTAGAGTAATATTATCATATCATCTTCCCAAAAAAATATTTAAGCAAGAAAAAAACTGTACTATAAAGCAAAAACAGCGCTTATATTGCAAAAGCAACATTAAATCTAATAAAAGCAAAATTAACAGCCAGAAGCATCCGATTACACACAAACACTACTAATTATCAAAGTCAAAGTCCACGCAACACTATTTTACGTACGATTATACTAAGCTGTAAAATCATTATACAAAAAATCATATAAAATGCAAATAATATCTATAGATATAATCATATAGCCCAACAATAAATAATTTTCCTCACAATCTAAATTAACTTACACAAACTATTACTTACAAATAAATAACATAACTTATTCTAATTATAATACTCAATCGATATATCTCTGAATTATAATAAACAATTAATTACATTAAATTGCTAATAAAAATTACTTGTTAGAGTTACTCTTATATTGACAAATATAATATTAATAAATAGCAAAAAAAATACTAATTCATTTATCAAGGCCATAACAAGAATGTAAAGATCTTACTGCTAACTCTGTATAAGAACTATCAATTAAGACAGATATTTTAATTTCGGATGTAGTAATTGCCTTAATATTAATACCTTTATCAGCAAGGCATAAAAAGAAATCAGATGCAACTCCCGCATGACTTCTCATACCAACACCTATAGCTGAAATTTTTACAAGATTATCATCATGCTGAATAACATCATATCCTATCTTATCCTTATTATCAGCAAGAACTGAAAGTGCTTTTTCTAAGTCAACAGAAGGAGTAGTAAACGTCATATCCGTATACTTGCCGTTTTCAGAAATATTTTGAACAATCATATCAACATTAATATTAGCTGCAGCAAGAGGAGAAAAAATAGATGCTGAAACACCAGGACGATCTTGCAATCGTCTTAAAGAAATCTGAGCTTCATCTTTAGTATAAGCAATTCCAGTAACAAATTCTTTTTCCATAATTTCTTCCTCACTACAAATAAGTGTACCAGGCAATTCTTGTCCCGTATCAATAAACTTACTTTGATCTACAAAACTTGAACGCACAGACAAACATACTTTCTGTAACATCGCTAATTCTACAGAACGAACTTGTAAAACCTTAGCGCCAAGAGATGACATCTCTAACATTTCTTCAAATGAAATTTTTTTCATTAGAAGAGCCTTAGGCTCAATACGTGGATCAGTAGTATAAATACCATCAACATCCGTATAAATATCACAACGATCTGCCTCAATAGCAGCCGCTATCGCAACAGCTGAAGTATCAGATCCTCCACGGCCAAGAGTAGTAATAAACCCTTCATGATCAACACCTTGAAATCCAGGAATAACTACAACTTTTCCTTTTTTCATTTGAGAAATAATTTTTTTACTTTTAATACTAAGAACGCGTGCTGATCCATAAAAACAATCTGTCAAAATAGGAATTTGCCATCCTTGTAATGATAAAACATCAATGCCTATTGATTGTAAAGCAATGGCAGTAAGACCAGCAGATACCTGCTCTCCAGAAGAAACAACTACATCATGCTCTCTTTTACTATAATTAGATGCAACTTTTCTACACAAAGAAGTTAATCTGTCTGTTTCTCCTTTCATAGCAGAAACAACGACTGCAACTTCTTGTCCCATATCGACTTCACGCTTCACATGCAAAGCAACATTATGGATACAATCAATATTAGCAACAGACGTACCACCAAATTTCATCACAATACGCGCCATACTATAAATCCCAATAGGTTATTTTATTGTTATAATTACAAATGTCATAGGATTAATCAAAATATTAACTAAACAAAATATTACTTGCAAACATTAAAAAATAAGTAGATCATTATTATGTAATTTCATCAAGGTAATCCACATGAAACACAGATCTCAAGAATATACCACTAAAAATCAAGAAGACATAAATAGATTCTCAAATATAGCATCAGAATGGTGGAATCCAAATGGAAAATTTCGCCCATTACATAAAATAAATCCAGTCCGATTATCGTATATAAAAAGTAAAATAATACAATATTTTAAACGAGATAGCTATGAAGCATATCCCTTAAAAGGATTGCGTATACTAGATATAGGTTGCGGCGGTGGACTGCTATCAGAACCAATTGCAAAAATGGGAGCAACTGTAGTAGGGATAGATCCTTCATCAAAAAATATTGAAATCGCAAAAAATCACGCTGATTCAGAAAAAATAAAAATTGACTATCGTGTAACTTGTCCAGAAGAATTAGTGGAAACTAATGAAAAATTCGATGTTATTTTAAACATGGAAGTAATAGAACATGTTGAAAATATCGATTACTTTATGAAAATATGTTGCTCACTTATGATAAGTGATGGTTTAATGTTTATTTCAACAATCAACCGTAATTTTAAAGCAATGTTATTGGCTATTATAGGAGCAGAATATATATTAAAATGGTTACCAAAAGGAACACATCAATACGAAAAACTAGTAAAACCAGAGGAAATATATGCTTTGCTGTTAGCAAACAAAGCAAAAATCATAGATTGTGTCGGAATAAACTATAATATATTATTTGATAAATGGAGCATTTCTAAAAACAATAAAGATGTCAATTACATAGTATTGGCAACTATGCCAAAAACAAGTTAGAATATATATAAACTATAATTCAACAATCTTTCCATCTTTAATTGTAATTTTACGATCCATAAGAGAAGAAATATCATAATTATGTGTAGCAATAAGAGCCGATAAACCAAAGTTAATGACCAGCTCTCTCAAAACACCAAATACCGAAATTGCTGTTTTAGGATCTAAATTACCCGTTGGCTCATCTGCCAAAAGAATCATAGGAGCATTCGCAATAGATCTACAAATAGATATTCTCTGTTGTTCTCCTCCAGAGAGGTCAGAAGAGCGACGGTTAGCATATTTAACCATTCCCATAAATTCCAAAAGGTCCATCGAACGCTTATAAGCTTCCTTGTAATCTACCCCAGCAATCATTTGTGGTAAAATAATATTTTCTATAACAGAAAAATCTGTTAAAAGGCGATGAGCTTGATATACAAATCCAATTTTAGAACAACGCAAAAACGACTTATCATCATCAGATAATTCATTACATAATTGTCCATCAATAATTACATTTCCCTCATCTGGAACTTCTAATAAGCCAGCAATATGTAAAATAGTAGATTTTCCTGTCCCTGATGGAGAAACAAGCGCTGTCATTTCACCACTTCTCAAACTAATATTAACATCTTCAAGGACTGGAAATGAATCTTCTATATGTCGATAGACATGTTTGATATTTTGAAGTACTAGTAAATCATTATTATTCAATATAGCCTCCTACTCATAGCGCAAAGTTTTAACAGGATCTACTCTAGACGCTCTCCAACTAGGAAAAATTGTCGCAAAAAAAGACAATAAAACAGCCATTATAATAACCCATAAAACTTCATGCCATGAAATTTGAACAGGCAATTCAGTTAATGCATATGCATTTATATCAAATATAACTATTCCAAATGTATTAAGAATAAATTTCCTTATTAAATCAATGTTCAAAGATATTAAAATTCCACTAATAACACCTACAAATGTTCCAGAAATACCAACAAAAGCACCTATCATAAAAAATATACGCATAATGGAAGATATACTTGCACCCATAGTGCGTAAAACCGCTATATCACGACTTTTCTCTTTAACCAACATAATTAAACTAGAAACAATATTAAGAGAAGCAACAAAGACTATCAATGTAAGAATAACAAACATTGCATTATTCTCAATTTCCATAGCAGAAAATAAAGATTTATAACGCTGTCTCCAATCAATAACCGATACATCATATCCCAAAATTTCTTGAATGCTTTTATTTATTGTTGTAATCTTATCAGGATTTTCAGCAAAAATTTCTATACCAGAGATATCGTTTTTCAAGTTAAAATAAAACTTAGCTTCTTTAAGTGACATATAAATCATTCCAGAATCATAATCCGAAATTGTTGTTTTAAAAATTGCAGAAACAGTATATGTCTTAGATCGAATATATGTACCTAAAGGAGTAACATCACCATTTGGAGAAATAAGTTTTACTTTATCACCAACTATAACATCCAAATTTTTAGCAAGATTTTCCCCTATAACTATACCTCTTCCATTCATGAAAATATCTGATTTATTCCCATAAAAATCTACAAAAGAACCAGTAATATTAGTGAAATCAGTTTCTTCTATACCACGCACAGATACACCAGACCCACCTAATCCCATATTTGATATAAATGCTTGACCATTTACAAAAGGCAAAACTTTTTTAACATCACTAATAGAACTAAGACGATTCTCAATAGATTTATAATCTTTAAACTGCGAATAATTTGGATATACTATTATATGTCCATTAACACCCAAAACACGTTTAATAATATCAGCCCTAAATCCATTCATTACAGACATAACAACTATCAAAGCCATCACACCTATCATAACTCCAATAAACGAAACAAATACTGCAACAGAAATAAATGAATCTCGTCTATGCGAAAATAAATAATGCCGAGCAACTTTAATCTCTAATCTAGAAAAAACAAACATCGTCGTACAATCACTTATATTAAATTCATCTGCTTATATTAGCAAAAAAATTACTAATATAATTTATTGCTTCATCTAAGGACATATCTTTTCTTTCTCCTGTAGCCCTATGTTTTATTTCAATAATACCATTAGAAATAAACCTTGTACCAATAATTATTTGCAATGGAAAACCCAATAAATCGGCTATAGCAAATTTAGATCCAGCCTGATCATCCATATCATCTAAAAACACATCACAGCCCATGCTAGATAAATTTTCATAAATCTTATCGCATACCGCACTACATTCATGATTTTTAATTTTCAAATTAATAACATAAACATCAAAAGGAGATATTGAATCAGGCCAAATAATACCTTTTTCATCATGCGAAGACTCAATAATCGCAGGAACAATCCTCATCGAACCAATCCCATACGATCCCATATTAACATAATGATCTTTCCCATCTGGGCCTTTAACCGTTGCAAACATTGGTTTAGAATATTTAGTGCCAAAATGAAAAATGTGCCCTACCTCAATCCCTCGTGCAACAAATCTTTTTTCTTCTGGCAGAGAACTAAATAAATTATCATCATGAACATCAGAAGTAGCAGAATATGGGGAAGTCCAATTGTTAACTATATTTTTTATTCCAACAACATCATCAAAATCTGTAGTATCTGGAGGAATAGAAAAATCAATAAAATCTTTAGAGCAAAAAACCTGCGTTTCCCCCGTATCTGCAAGGACGATAAACTCATGACTTAAATCACCGCCAATTGGACCAGATTCTGCACGCATTGGTATAGAATTAAGTCCCATACGATGAAATATACGAAGATATGATACAAACATCTTATTATAGGAATGTTCAGAAGACTCACGAGTCAAATCAAAAGAATAGGCATCTTTCATAATAAATTCGCGGGAACGCATAGTTCCAAAACGTGGTCTAAGCTCATCTCTAAATTTTAATTGAATTTGATAAAAGCTCAATGGAAGGTCTCTATATGATTTAACATAAGAACGAAAAATATCTACAACCATTTCTTCATTGGTCGGACCATAAAGCATTGGCTTATCATTCCGATCAAATATACGTAACATCTCCTTACCATAAGATTGATAACGACCACTTTCATGCCATAAATCTGCTGATTGTAGAGTTGGCATAAGAAGTTCAATTGCACCTATCCGATTTTGCTCTTCACGAATAATTATATTAATTTTATCAAGAACTTTTTTGCCTAGAGGCAGCCAAGAATATATTCCTTTTGAATGCTGATGAATCATTCCTGAGCGCAGCATAAGTTGATGCGAAATAATCTCTGCATTTTTAGGATTTTTATTCATGATTGGCAAAAAATACCTAGATCTCTTCATAATAAGATTATCCTTACCGTTATATAATTACTCAAGATTATTTGTACAATAAATACTCTTATTCTAAAAAGTTTTTAATATATAATAATACATATGGTAAATAATCTATATTATTAAGTTAATAAGATATCTTATTAACGAAAACAGTCACTATAGGCTTTTTACCCCAAATATTATTTATGGCAGAACGCAAAGATTTCTTAATCGATTCTCGCAGCAATTTCAAATCTTTACGACTAGATTTATTCATATTAATAACTGTCGTAATAATCGTTTTTAATAAAATCTTGCTAAGTTTTGTTCCATCAGCACAATAAAAAGGTAATCCTATGTCAATAATTTCAGGCACACCTACTATATCATAATAATTATCAACAACTATATTGACGGATAAATGCCCCGCAAAAGAAAGCTTCCTTCTTTTAGAGATACCTAAATCTTCACTTTTACCTACCAAATGACCATCTTTAAAAAATCTTCCATGAACAACCTCATCAATAATCTCAACAGGACTTGGGGAAAGACGCAACATGTGACCATTTCTAATAAATGGAACATTATAAACACCAAACTCTAAGGCAAGATCTCTTTGAGAAACAAGATGCATAGCTTCTCCATGAATTGGCACAATAATTTGAGGGCGAACCCATTCATACATCTTTTTCAAATCATTACGATATGGATGACCTGAAACATGAACTGCATTGTCTAAATCTCCAACAATTATTTTAACACCTTGTTCTATCAACCTATTCTTTACATCACCTATTGCAGTTTCATTACCAGGAATGGCTCGAGATGAAAATATAACTAAATCATTCTCACATAATGATATATTACACATTCCATTACGTGATAATTGAGATAAAGCCGAACGTGGCTCACCCTGACTTCCAGTAAGGATAATAACTAATTTATTCCGAGGATAAGAACCAAATTCTTCTTCTGAAAGAAATTTTTGATCTTTTTTAATTAAACCAATATCAATAGCAACATTTACTACTCTTTTCAAAGAAGTTCCAAGTAGCAAAACATAACGACCTAGTTTTTCAGCAACATCAATTATACTACAAATTCGACTAATACTTGATGAAAAAGTTGTAATTGCGACACATCCTGAAGCTTTTTCAATTATATTATAAAGCCCATTAGTTACATCCTTTTCTGTAATATATGATTCATCACACATTGCATTAGTTGAATCACACATTAATGCCAAGACACCTTCATTACCTATTGCACATAAAGCCTTCTGATCTGTAGTATCTCCGAGTATAGCAGTATCATCAACTTTCCAATCACCTGTGTGCACAATATTTCCTAATGGAGAACGAATAATTAATGCCATAGATTCTGGAATTGAATGATTCACTCGCAAAGGTTCAATAGAAAAAGGATGTATATCAATCTTATCTCCTACTTTAAATGGTTTACATATAATATTATTAGGAACGTGATTGTAAAAACTTTTAGCCTCTAAAAGAGCAATAGCAAAAGGAGAAGCATATACTGGAACATTTAATAATACCCATAAATCATGTAAAGCACCATAATGATCCTCATGTGCATGCGTAATAATAATAGCCATAAGATTCTTACGTTCTTTCAGTAGAAACGTAATATCTGGGAAAACCAAACTTACTCCTATGGAATCATCTCTTGGAAATGCTACTCCACAATCAACCATTATCCATTTGCGTTTTCCAGGAACTCCACATCCATAAAGATACATGTTCATTCCAATCTCACCGACACCACCAAGTGGCAAGAAAACCAAGTCTTTTCGTTCTACCATATTTGATCTTTCATTTTATTCAAAAACTTCTCCTGTAAAAAATCGAAAAAAACTACCCTTTTTTTCTAATAACATATATCCAAAATCGTCAACTCCAATAAAACGACCTTTAATTGAACGATTGGGAAGATTTATTGTTATAAAATCACCTATGCCATAAGCAAAACAACGCCAAAGTCTCATAATTTCCTCTCTTCCTTTATCTTGTTTTAATATAATCAATATTTTTTCCATCTCTTGAAATAATATTGGCAAAACATCAATTAAAACCAAGTCTACACCTTCTTTATTTAAAAAAGTTACAGGATATGGAACATCTTTAGGACAATATTCAATATTAATGCCTATTCCAATAATAATTGATTGCAAATCATTTTTTAATTTTATAGTTTCAATCAAAATACCTGCAACTTTACGCTTAGAAATCAGCAAATCATTAGGCCACTTTATTTTAATATCTGCTTCAACAGGCAAAATAGAAGTTATAACTGAATGTATAGCTACTGCAGTAGCAAACGGCAATAAAGTTGCAGAATTATTAGATATATTATCAATTAATAGCAATGAAGAATATAAGTTTCCTTTATTAGAATCCCATACTTTAGATCTTCTACCTCGACCAGCAGTTTGATGAGAAGCAACTATCCACAATCCACCAGGATCACCAGATAATGCACGTCTCATACATTCATCATTTGTAGAATCTATAGAATCAAAAATTTCACAACGAAAATTTTGAGGGATTTTACATTGAGATATACCAAATGACATGACTAAAACATAGATAAAACAATTATATTAATTAAATAACTCAGATAATTTTCAAATAGAAAGTAAGATATAACTAATAAACCAGAGATAGAATATACTAGTTTCAACCATTTGCTAGTAACAATAAGATTTTCATTAGATTTATGAAACCAAATAACACTAACTATTAGCAAACAATAATAAATAGATATAACAGAAGATAATAATCCAACTATTGACAATAAATACCAACCATCCTTTATAGCAGATAAAAATAAGAAATATTTAGCAAAAAAACCAGCAAAAGGCGGAATACCTGCTAATGAAAAAATTAGAATAGTAATTATAAAAGCTAAAAAAGGATAAGTATTTGATAATCCTGAAAAATCAGTAATATTCTTAATAGGCTTTCCGTCTTTACGCTTTAAAGACAAAATGCATGCAAAAAGGCCTAAAACAACAACTAAATAAATTACCATATATCTGATTGTAGCAGAAATTCCAATGGTCGTACCAACTGATAAACCAATCAAAGCATATCCTATATGACTTATAGAAGAATATGCTATAAGTCGTTTTAATTTTTGTTGACCAATTGCAGAGATAGAGCCCAATAGAATAGAAAATACGGAAACAATCATAAAAATCCGCACCAGATCAGAAACTATCGGCCAAAACGTACTAAATATACGAAGAAGAGCCATAGTAACTGTAAATTTTGGAATAGTAGACATAAAAGCAGTAACAAACATAGACGAACCTTCATATACATCAGGCAGCCACATATGAAAAGGAACCAACGCTATCTTAAAGAAAAGCCCAACTATAATAAATACTATACCTATTATTAATACAAATGAGTTTTCTCCAACAAATAATGACGCCGATATATTCGAAAAATCTGTATAACCAGTAAAACCATAAATAAAAGACATTCCATATAACAAAAAACAAGATGAAAAAGCTCCTAAAATAAAATATTTAAGAGAGGCTTCAATGGATGCCATGCTATCACGATTCATAGCAATAGCGATATAAACAGCAAGAGATTGTAGTTCTAGAGCCATATAAAAAGATATCATATCATTAGATGAAATGAGTAAAAGCATACCTAAAATAGATATTAAAATAACTATAGGAAACTCAAATTTACTGAAAGGCTTTAAGTGAACACAACTAAACATCATAATAAAAAGAGTTATGCCACTAGTAAAAATGAAAATCTTTACAAAATCAGATAATGTATCAGAGATATAAGATCCAAAAAAACCAATACCCTTAAAAGGTGCAATCACAAAAGAAATTAAAGCAATACCTAAAATAATTATTGGAATAATAATCAAATTAAATGAGTTTTTTTTACTAGAAAAAACTCCCATTATCAGAAGAAGAAGACTTCCAATAGCAACAATTATCTCAGGAATACAAAGACGAAAATCACCTATAACACTTACAGGAATCATAACAATAAGTTCTGCTTTCTCTATTTATCTATGGGCTAATCAAATCCTTTTCTCTACATATAATTTTTCATAATAAAAGAAATAGGAACAAAAAATGTTTCAAAAACTGGCACAGTATATATTCCGAAAATAATAGTTAGTGCAGCAATAGGATATATAATACAACATTCATAAAAAGAAATATCTAATAATTCCTTTACTTCTTTTCTATCTGTAACTCCAAAAATAACCTTACGATAAAGCAATAAAGAATATAATACAGATAATACAACTCCTAAAGAAGCAAAAAAAGCAATCATAATATGCTTTTGAAAAACAGACATAATTATTAAAAATTCACCGATAAAACCAGAAGTTCCGGGAAGACCAACATTAGCCATAGTAAAAACCATCATCACCACCGCATATTTAGGCATATTGTTAACTAATCCACCATAGGAAGAAATATCACGAGTATGTAAGCGATCGTAAATCACACCTATACAAAAAAACAAAGCACTGGACACAAGACCATGCGACAACATCTGAAACATTGCACCTGCAACACCGCTATGCACTCCTGAAAATATACCCATAGTCACATATCCCATATGTGATACTGAAGAATATGCTATGAGCTTTTTAATATCATTCTGAACCATTGCTACTAAAGAAGAATATATTATTGCTATAACAGATAGCAGTAATATCATTGGCGCAAAATAATTTGTAGCTAAAGGAAACATTGGCAATAGAAACCTAATAAAACCATATCCACCTATTTTTAACATAATTCCAGCTAAAAAAACTGAACCTGCAGTTGGCGCCTGCACATGAGCATTTGGCAACCAAGTGTGGAAAGGGAACATAGGTATTTTTATTGCAAAGGAACAGAAAAAAGCTAACCATAAAAAGCACTGTACATGCATGGGTAAACCAAGATCTTTACAAAGATCTATCATACTGCTCGTATTTTTTGTCCAGCATATAAAAATAATAGCCAAGAGCATAAAAACCGAACCTATAAATGTATAAAGAAAAAACTTATAGGCGGCATAAATACGTTCATTACCACCCCAAACACCTATTATAATAAAAATAGGAATCAAACTAGCTTCAAAAAATATATAAAATAATACTATGTCTATAGATAAAAATGTCCCTATAGTCATCGATTCAAGTATAAGGAAAGCAATCATATATTCCTTAAATCGATCTTTTATAGATATCCAGCCAGATATAACACAGAAAATAGATAAAAAAGAAGTCAAAACAACAAAAAGAATTGATATACCATCAACTCCAAGATGATAATTGCAAAAATTATTGATTAATTGATGGTACTCAACCATCATGAATCCGTGACTATTCTTGTCAAATAAAAACCATATTATTAAGGAAATAATAAAATTTATTAAGCTGCTTCCAAGAGAAATTCCAAAAAAATATTTACGCCCATATCCCAATGAAGAAGCAATAAGCAAAATAAATACACCTAATAAAGGTGTAAAAGTCACAATCGATAATAGAGGCATAATCACCAGATATTTACCTTAAATAGAATTAAAATAACTAAAATAGAAATGCCTATCAACATAGCGAACGCATAATTGTAAATATAACCCGTTTGCAAACGAGAGATAAAAGAAAACATATAACGCATGCAATACGCAATACCATCCGGCCCATATTTATCTATAGATCTTTCCACTCTTTTAGAAAGATTATCTCCTAAACCCAAGGCAGAACGCACAAAAATAAAATCATAAAATCTATCAAAATACCATGCGTTTTGAAAAAAATTATATATATAAGATAATTTTTCAGCAATAAATCTAGGAAGATTAGGGGAAATAATATACATTATAAACGCAATAAAAAAACCTATAAAAATAGCCAAACTAGGGATATATTCCAACCATATAGGAATGTTATGAAACGTTTCAAGAATATGATTATTCTGTGAACTAAAAATGGATTTCTTCCAGAAAAAATGATATTTGCTGCCAAAAAAGTAATCATGAAAAACAAATCCAAAAAATATAGAACCTATTCCCAAAATAAAAAGAGGAATATGCATTACTAAAGGAGATTCATGAATTTTATGCAATATATTTTTATCTACTCTACTTTTACCAAAAAAAGTTAAAAATACTAATCTCCACGAATAAAAGCTTGTAAACAATGCTGAAATTAATAAAAGGGAAAAAGGAATAAAACTATATGAAGACATATATGCAACTTTTAAGATTAAATCTTTAGAAAAATAACCCGAAAAACCTATATTAGTATCAGGTATGCCAAATCCAATTAAAGCAAGAACACCAATAATAATCATAATACATGTGACAGGAAGATCCTTATATAATCCACCCATACGACGCATATCCTGCTCTCCTGAAACTGAATGTATTACACATCCAGCACCTAAAAAAAGCAAAGCCTTGAAAAATGCATGCGTAAAAAGATGAAAAACAGATGCACCATATGCACCACATCCCAACGACACAAACATATAACCTAATTGTGAACAAGTAGAATAGGCTATAACACGTTTAATATCGTTTTGAACCATAGCAACTGTTGCTGCAAAAAAAGCTGTAATAGAACCAATAATCATAATAAAATCTAAAACAACAGGAGAAAGTTCAAACAAATATGACATCCTAACAACAAGGAAAATACCTGCTGTTACCATTGTAGCTGCATGAATAAGAGCAGAAACAGGAGTCGGTCCCTCCATCGCATCAGGAAGCCAAACATGCAATAAAAATTGAGCGGACTTTCCCATAGCCCCTAAAAACAATAAAAAACAAATAATTGAAATAGCATCATGAGCATGTATTTTCATTCCAAAAAGAACAATACTCTTATATGAAGATATATCTGTATAAACCAAATCTCCAATTTTCCAATATTCAGAAGCTCTATTAAAAATAACATCGAATTCGAATGAACCAAAAAGGTAAAATATCATAGAAATCGCAATTATAAGACCTATATCTCCTATCCTATTAACGACAAAAGCTTTCATCGAAGCCTTTAGTGCAGATTCTTTAAATGACCAAAAACCAATTAGTAAATAAGATGCAAGCCCAACTCCTTCCCATCCAAAAAACATTTGCAATAAGTTGTCAGATGAAACCAATACAAGCATTGCAAAAGTAAAAAATGATAGGTAGGAAAAGAATCTTTGACGATGCTTGTCGTCGTGCATATATCCGATAGAATATATATGAACAACTGCAGAAATAGAATTAATAACTACAAACATCAAAGATGTAAGAGCATCTATACGCAATCCCCAATAAACATTAATTAAATCATAATCAATCCAATTAAATATTTTGTGTTTTATTACCGGAAAATTTTCACTGCTTAAACAAACTTTGTAAAAAACAATCCAAGATAAAAATGCAACTATAACCATAGTCCCTGAAGGAAAAATTTCAGAAAGTTTTTTCCCCATAAATCGACTAAAAAAACCAGAAAAAATTGCCCCAAACAAAGGAAGAAAAACTATAACTTCATAAATCATAGTATATTAAATTCAACCTTTCATCTTACTAAAATCATCAACAGAAATTGAACCTTTATTTCTATAAAACACAACTAAAATAGCAAGACCTATAGAAGTTTCTGCAGCAGCAACAACTAAAATAAACAAAGAAAATACCTGCCCAGCTATATCATGCATATAAGCAGAAAAAGCAACCATATTTAAATTTACTGACAATAGCATAATCTCTATCGACATCAATATAATAATAACGCTTTTGCGATTAAAAAAAACACCTGCAGAACCAATAACAAACATAATTGCAGAAACAATCAAATAGTGAGAAAGACTAACGTTCATCCTAAATCCCCTGTCCTGACTTAACTTTAACGATTTCAACTGAATTGCCATAATTGCTCTCCAACTGTTTAGATATATTTTGACGCTTGATATTAGTGCGATGACGTAATGTTAATACAATTGCTCCAATCATAGATAACAATAAAATGAATGCTGCTATTTCAAGCGGATATGCGTAATTAGTATACAAAACTGTACCAAGATATTCTGTATTGCTGCCTCTAATAGATAAAATAGAAATATCTCCTTTAGATCCAAAAACCTCTAGATCACTAACACCTATAATAAGCTCAGCAGATAAAATTCCTATAAAAAAAGCACCTAAAAAACCACGTTTTGTACTTATGCTTTTTACACCTTCAATATTAATATCAATCATCATAATTACAAAAAGGAAAAGAACGACTACAGCTCCAACATAAGCAACTAAAGTAATCATTGCTACGAACTCTGCCCCTAAAAGTATCAAAATACCTGCAGCATTCAAAAAAATAAAAATAAGAAAAAAAACAGAATTAACAGGATTACGTGAAATAACAACCATTAAAGAAGACATTATCGCCATAAATGAAAATAGATAAAAAAACAAAGATTGTAAAACCATATTCAAATGTCCAAAAAATATTTTTATGACTAAAAATCAGCATATTATAACAGTCATCAGATAAATACTCCTTAACGATAAGGAGAATCTGTCATAATATTACGAACAATTTCACTTTCCCACCTATCACCATTATCCAGAAGGCGCTTTTTATCATAATAAAGCTCTTTTCGAGTTTCAGTTGCAAATTCAAAATTAGGGCCTTCAACAATAGCGTCAACAGGACATGATTCCTGACACAATCCACAATAAATGCATTTAACCATATCAATATCATAACGTATAGTCCTGCGTGTACCATCACTACGACGAGGGCCCGCTTCTATAGTAATAGCCTGTGCAGGACAAACAGCTTCACATAATTTACAAGCTATACATCTCTCTTCACCATTAGGATATCTACGAAGCGCATGCTCCCCTCTAAAACGGGGACTAGTTGGACCTTTTTCAAAAGGATAATTAATTGTAGCCTTAGGCTTGAACAAATAACGAATAGACAAACAAAAAGCCAAAACAAATTCTTTTAAGAAAAGAAAACCAATATTAAAACGAAACAACCTCATTATACTCTTTCAGATCAATCAATACAACATAATCAAGTTGCAATCTTTAAATAAAAAGCAACTATTATTACCATCGAAAATGATATCGGTAGAAAAATTTTCCATCCTAATCGCATCAACTGATCATATCTATAGCGTGGAACAAATGCTTTAACCATTGCAATTATAAAGAATACTACCAATGTTTTAAAAATAAGCCAAAAAATACCAGGAATATATTCAAAAAATCGAATATCAATTATAGGTAACCATCCTCCTAAAAACAAAATACTTGTTAAAGTAGACATTAGAACAATAGTAGAATATTCTGCTAGCATAAACAATAGATAAGGTGTTGAGCTATATTCTACCATATAACCAGCAACCAATTCCGACTCGGCCTCAGGCAAATCAAATGGAGGCCGATTTGTCTCTGCAAGAACAGATATAAAAAAAACGACAAACATAGGGAAAAGAGCTAACCAATGCCAATCCAATATTGAAGAAGGCAAACCCAACATGGTTCCAAAACCACTTCTTTGAGCGTTTACAATATCTGTAAGGTTTAATGAACCTACACACATTAAAACTGTAACTATCACCAGACCAATAGAAACCTCATAAGAAATCATCTGAGCAGCAGAGCGCAATGCACCAAGAAAAGCATATTTTGAATTAGAAGCCCATCCTCCAATAATAATCCCATAAACTTCAAGAGATGAAATGGCTAAAACATAAAGTATACCAACGTTTATATCTGCAATTACCCATCCATCAGATAAAGGAACTACAGCCCAAACAGACAAAGACAAAATAACAGAGACTAATGGAGCTAAAAGAAATAATAATTTATTTGCTTCACTAGGAATAATAGGCTCTTTGAACAAAAACTTCAAGAAGTCAGCAAAAGACTGTAATAATCCCCAAGGGCCAACAACATTAGGACCACGACGCAACTGAACCGCCGCCCAAATCTTACGATCTATAAGCAAAACATATGATATAAAAATCAACAAGCAAACCAATAATAAAATTGATTTCATCACTATAAACAATAAATTAAAAATAAAGTCTATTGGCCCATGAAACACTATTTCTATTTCCTTGTTCTATCTAAAACATCTTTATCATAACTTTGTGCCATACGAGAACACTCAGCCATAGTAGCAGATGATCTCGCTATAGGATTTGTTAAATAAAAATCGTCAATTATCGAATCAAATTTTCCTTTGGCCATATTACCAGCCATTTTAGCCAAAGAATGAACTGCATCTACGGAAGAATTAACCACCTCATCTACTTTCATAAAATGCGGATAAATAGAAAATAAATTAGAACGCAATTGCGACAAAGAATCAAAAGGCAATTTACATCCCAATTCATTAGCAATAGCACATAATATCGCCCAATCTTCTCTAGCTTCACCAGGAGGAAAATTAGCACGTATTCCCATTTGTACTCTTCCCTCAGTATTAACCCATAACCCTGATTTTTCAGTATAAGAAGCTCCAGGCAATATAATATCAGCAGACTGCGCCCCTCTGTCACCATGAGAGCCTATATAAATTGTAAATGCAGTTTTACAATCAAAATCTAGCTCATCTGCTCCTAATAAAAATACAACATCGGTTTTATTAAGAAAATTCATAGCATTTAAATCATCATCATTAGAAGGGACAAATCCTAAATCTAAAGCTCCAACTCGTGAGGCAGAAGTATGCAAAACAGCAAAACCATTCCATGAATCACTAACTCCTCCAACATCTATTGCCAATTTTGCGGCATTAGCAATAACCTCAAAACCATGATAATATTTTAAAGCACCTTGACCTATCATAATTAAAGGATTTTCAACACTTCTTAGTTTTTCTAAAAAAGGATTATTCCCTGAGATAAGATCAGAAAAAGCCTCACTTCCTAAACCTAAATGATCATATTCATATCGTAAATTTTCAACATCTCCAATTACACCAATTGGAAAATCACCGCGTCTCCAACGTTTGCGAATACGTGAATTTAATACAGCAGCCTCAATACGAGGATTAGATCCTATAATCAACATTGCTCCAGCCTTATCTATCCCTTGAATAGTAGGATTAAATAAATAACTAGAACGACCGTAAAAAGGATTAATTATCTCTCCATGCTGCCTACAATCAAATTTATTACAGCCCAAAAAATTCATCAGCAATTTAAGCGCGTATATCTCTTCTACAGAAGCAAGATCTCCTGCTATTGAACTTAATTCTACACCGGGAGATAAAACTTCAGATTTTATTGCTTTTAAAGCATAATCCCAACTAACAGGCTTTAAACGACCATCAATACGAACATAAGGCCGATCCAAACGTTGAGTTCTAAGTCCATCACAGATAAAACGCGTTTTATCCGATATCCACTCCTCATTAATAGTTTCATTGATACGAGGCAAAATCCTTATAACTTCACGATCACGCGTATCAATCCTGATTGCAGAACCAAGAGCATCCATTATATCTATGCTATCTGTCTTGGTTAATTCCCATGGACGACTGGTAAATGCGGATGGTTTAGAAGTTAAAGCGCCAACAGGACAAAGATCAACTATGTTACCTTGAAGCTCAGATGTCAAAGACTGTTCAAGATAAGTAGTAATTTCGGCATCCTCACCTCTTCCAATCAAACCAATCTCCGACACACCAGCAACTTCAGTGATAAAACGCACACAACGAGTACAATGTATACATCTATTCATCACAGTTTTAACTAATGGACCTATATACTTATTCTCAACAGAACGTTTATCATCGCAATAACGAGAAGATCCTACCCCATAAAACATAGCCTGATCCTGAAGATCACATTCCCCACCCTGATCGCATATAGGGCAGTCCAAAGGATGATTAATTAGAAGAAACTCCATTACACCTGCACGAGCTTTTTTAACCATGGCAGTATTGGTAAAAATTTCAGGCAATTCACCATTAGGCCCTCCACGCAAATCAACAACGTTCATAGCACAAGATGCCTGAGGTTTTGGAGGACCACCCTTTACCTCCACTAGACACATGCGACAATTACCAGCAATAGATAATCTTTCATGAAAACAGAAACGAGGTACTTCAACACCAGCAAACTCGCAAGCCTGCATAAGCGTAAAGTAATTTGGAACCTCTATTTCTATATTATCAACTTTTAATTTCACCATCATTTGCATAGATCACTTTCACGAGATAATGTTTTTCAAAAACATTTTCTAATATTCGCTATGAACTTACTACTAATTCCCTCAAATAGAATTCCTACTGTACTGATCAATACGCTCTTCAATTAAGTGACGAAAATTATTTATCAATCCTTGTATTGTCCAAGCTGCAGCGTCTCCAAGAGCACAAATTGTACGACCTTCTATATTTTTACTAACCTCAAAAAGCATATCAATCTCACTTTTCTTAGCTGTGCCTATAACCATTCTCTCCATCACTCTCATCATCCATCCAGTGCCTTCACGACAAGGAGTACACTGGCCACAGCTCTCATGCTTATAAAAAACTGATAAACGCCATATAGCTTTAATAATATCTGTAGATTTATCCATCACAATAACAGCAGCAGTGCCTAATCCTGAACCCATCTCTTTTAAACTATCATAGTCCATAACTGCATTTCTAATCTTCCCCCCCGGCACACAAGGAACAGATGATCCTCCTGGAATAACCGCTAATAAATTAGCCCAACCTCCTTTTATTCCTCCGCAATGTTTTTCAATCAAATCCTCAAAAACTATAGACATGCTTTCCTCAACAGTACACGGATAGTTAACATGACCTGAAATAGAAAAAAGTTTTGTGCCTCTATTATTTTCACGCCCAAAACCGCAATACCAACTCGCACCACGACGTAAAATAGCAGGAATTACCGCAATCGTTTCAACATTATTAATAATAGTAGGACAGCCATACAAACCCAAGTTAGCAGGAAAAGGAGGTTTCAAACGAGGCTGACCTTTTTTTCCCTCAAGGCTCTCAAGAAGAGCAGTTTCCTCGCCACATATGTATGCTCCAGCGCCATGATGAATTATAATATCAACATCATAGCCAAGCTTATTGTTTTTTCCAAGAAGAGCATTTTTATAACACTCATCAACAGCTCTTTCTAAAGATTCACGTTCACGAACAAATTCACCGCGAACATATATAAAAACACAATGCGCTCCTATAGCAAAAGAAGCAATAACACAACCTTCTAGCAACAAATGAGGCTCATGCCTCATAATATCACGATCCTTGCATGTCCCAGGCTCAGATTCATCAGCATTTACAACAAGATAATGAGGACGATCCAAGCATACCTTGGGCATAAAAGACCATTTTATGCCTGTAGAAAAACCAGCACCACCACGCCCACGCAAGCCAGATGCTTTTACTTCATTAATTATCCATTCACGACCTTTTGCTAAGATGTTTTTAGTATTATCCCAATGACCTCTTAAAATAGATTCACTAAGAGAAACTCCCTTTAAACCATATATATTTTTGAAGATACGATCTTGGTCCTCTAGCATATCTAGACTTTCTTTATACCTTGAAAATAATTCTACTATTCGTATTAATTTTTTCTATCTTATTTACAAGAATTCTTCTAACAATTTTTTAGGACATCAATTTAAATAAAATAACTCAAAATATTAACTAAATCGTTTGCAATTTTACAATAACTTAATAAAAAAAACATGAATTAAAGATTACTATAAGTAATATATTTAACTTTTATTTAATTCTTTTCAACCTTCATCTTTAACATAAGAAACATCTTCAATAAGAGATGTTAATCCTCCTGCAGGGGCAGATTTTATTCGATCAATTTGAGGACCAGGACATATGCTATCACCCTTACCCATAGCAAAAGCATCTATAATCTCAACCAAACGCTCTGGCGTCAAATCCTCATAGGTATCCTTTCCTATCATAACCATCGGCGCATTAACACAAGCCCCTTGACATTCAACCTCTTCCCAAGAAAGAGTTCCAGCACTATTCCTATGAAGAGGCTTTTGGTGGATCTTCTCACGACAGATCTTTATTAACTCCTCACATCCACGCAACATACATGGGGTAGTTCCACAAACCTGAACATGTGCATATGTGCCAACAGGACTCAATTGAAACTGCGTATAAAAAGTTACAACCTCAAGGACTCGAATATAATCCATACCCAACATATCTGCGACCACTTCAATAGCCGCACGACTAATCCATCCCTCCTGGTCTTGAACACGCATTAATAAAGGGATAACCGCAGATTGACTACGTAACGGAGGATATTTACTAATAGTTTTATTAGCCCAAACCATATTTTCCTCACTAAAGGAAAAAGATGAAGGCTGAAATTTTTCTTCTGCTAATCGACGATTAACCATATATTTCCTATATCATATCAAGTTGTAAAACAAAAAAAATAACATAATATTTTAATATATTATCCTTTATAAAAATTCATCTATCAACTTCACCAAAAACAATATCAAGAGAACCTAAAATAGCAGATACGTCTGCCAATTGATGACCTTTGCACAAAAATTCCATTGCTTGAAGATGAGCATAGCCAGGAGAACGTATTTTACACCTATATGGTTTATTACTTCCATCAGATATCAGATAAACACCAAACTCCCCCTTAGGAGCCTCTACAGATGCATAAACCTCACCAACTGGCACATGATATCCCTCAGTATAAAGCTTAAAATGATGGATCAATGATTCCATAGAACGTTTCATATCAGATCGTTTTGGAGGAACAATTTTTGTATCAGACGAAGATACTGGTCCCAACTTATTTTTCCCAAGCAAAAGATCAACACATTGCCTTATAATTTTAACGGATTCACGCATTTCAAGCATACGCACAAGATAACGATCATAACAATCCCCATGTTTCCCTATCGGAATATCAAAATCTAAATCTGAGTAACATTCATATGGTTGAGACTTACGCAAATCCCAAGCAGCACCAGATCCACGAATCATAACTCCGGAAAAACCTAAACCCCATGCATCTTCAAGTTTTACAGTACCAATATCAACATTACGTTGCTTAAATATACGATTCTCAGTTAAAAGATCACTTATATCATCAATAATCTCAGGAAAGGAATCACACCAAATACCAATATCTTCTACCAATAAATGTGGGATATCTTGATGAACGCCACCAGGGCGGAAATAAGCAGCATGCATGCGTGATCCAGAAGCACGTTCATAAAAAACCATGAGTTTTTCTCGTTCTTCAAAACCCCACAAAGGAGGAGTCAATGCTCCTACATCCATAGCCTGAGTAGTAATATTTAATAAATGTGAAAGAATACGCCCAATTTCAGAATAAAGAACTCTTATTAACTGTCCTCGAATAGGAACATCAACTTTCATCAAGCGTTCAACAGCCAAAGCATACGCATGTTCCTGATTCATCGGCGCAACATAATCAAGACGGTCAAAATACGGAACCGCTTGTAAAAAAGTCTTGGTTTCAATCAGCTTTTCTGTGCCCCGATGCAAAAGACCTATATGAGGATCAACACGCTCTACTACTTCGCCATCAAGATCAAGAATAAGTCTTAAAACACCATGTGCCGCAGGATGCTGTGGACCAAAATTCATAGTAAAACCACGAATTTTCTTCTCATTCATTAAACAAGGAACTCCCATTCCGAAAAACAAAAAACACAAGGAAAATATTGCTATTTTTATCATTAATTCTCATTACCAGAATCTCCTTTATAAGGTAAAGATTCATAACCTTCCCAAGGTGATAAAAAATCAAAATCACGATGTTCCTGCATCAATTCAACAGGAGCATAAATAACTTTCTTAGAGTCATTGTCATAATGAACTTCAACAAAACCACTCACCGGGAAATCCTTACGAAGAGGATGTCCTTTAAAACCATAGTCCGTAAGGATGCGACGCAAATCAGGATGACCTTCGAAATTAATTCCATACATATCCCATACTTCGCGCTCGAACCAATCTGCACCAGGATAAACGCTTACCGCAGAAGGAATAGAAGAGTTCTCAGGAACTGCAATCTTAACACGTATACGAGAATTATTAAAAGGAGATAAAAGATGATAAACAACATCAAACCGATCTTCTCGGCTTAAAAAATCTACACCACATATATCTATAATACTAATAAAGCAACAATTAGCATCCTCACGAAGAAAACGAAGCAATGCAATTAAATCGCTAATATCAACATTTAATGACAGCTCACCTATCGAATTAATAGAACATTTCGCTGAACCACCAAAGGAATCAACTATGTAATCACCAAGATTTTCAATCTGCATTATCATATAGTTATCTTTTCAACGTTTGATATTTCCAATACGACGGATCTTTCTCTGGAGCAAAAGAATACCATAAACCAAAGCCTCCGCTGTTGGAGGACACCCCGGAACATAAATATCCACAGGAACGATTCGATCACATCCTCTCACAACAGAATAAGAGTAATGATAATACCCCCCACCATTAGCACAAGAACCCATCGATATCACATAACGGGGTTCAGGCATCTGATCATAAACTTTACGCAGCGCAGGAGCCATCTTATTTGTCAACGTACCAGCAACAATCATAACATCTGATTGACGAGGCGAAGCACGTGGAGCAAAACCAAACCTTTCAAGATCATATCTCGGCATAGAAGCATGCATCATCTCCACGGCACAACAAGCCAAACCAAATGTCATCCACATCAACGATCCAGTACGAGCCCAAGTCACCAACTGGTCAACAGATGATACAAGGAATCCCTTATTATCTAATTGATGACCAATAACAGAAAAATCATCTCTTTGTTGTCTCAATAAATCGGGATAATTACCAATAGGAGCATAATCATTAAGCTTCATCAATCCCACTCCAATGCACCTTTTTTCCATTCATATATAAAGCCTATAGTCAGTATCCCTAAAAATACCATCATCGACCAAAAACCAAACCAACCAATTTTCTTAAAACATATCGCCCATGGGAATAAAAAAGCAATTTCCAAATCAAAAATTATAAATAAAATAGAAACCAAACAAAATCTAACATCGAACCTCATACGAGAATTTTCGAAGGGATCAAAACCGCATTCATAAGTTGAAAGTTTTTCTTTATCATAAGATCTATGAGAAAAAACAAAAGGGAAAGCTAAAATAGAAATGGATAATACAGATACAATAAAAATAAAAACTAAAATCGGAGCATAAGAATCTAAAAATCCTATCATTCTAACTTAATCTCCATAATACGATCATACGTCAGCATCAAACAGGGATAATATAGCATTTTTAAAAATAAAATTACATTAATTTAATTATATAATTAAGAAAAAAATACATGTCCAAACTAAAAAAATAAATGGCGCGAGTGACGGGACTCGAACCCGTGACCTCCGGCGTGACAGGCCGGCGCTCTAACCAACTGAGCTACACCCGCATATGCTAGATATGCATCCAAACACTTCAAAGCAGATACATAGTCCTATAACAATATGCATAACTATTAGGCATATTAATCAAATAAAACAAACATAACAAGCACATTATTAACAAAGAGAAAAATAAACTTTCGTAAGTTACTATTATAAAATTACAAAACAATGCCTTTAAGAAAAATTATTTTGTTTTTTTTTGTTATCAACAAAAAAACTATGCATTAAATACATTTTTTTATTTGCGAATGTCAATATATTGTTGTATTAGTTGGAATACAGAGGGCGATTAGCTCAGTGGTAGAGCGCCTCGTTTACACCGAGGATGTCGGGAGTTCGAATCTCTCATTGCCCACCATTTTTAAATTATTTATAATGAATAAATAGTATTATTAATGGCACGAAGACAGCAAGTTAAGTAAAAATTTTGAAAAAGCAAGAAAAAACATATATTGTTAAACGTATTTTACGCTTTATCTTTTCCCTAACTTTTTCATTTATTATAATTAAGATTAGCTCTAGCAGTTAATAGCTCATAAAATTATATATTCTAAATATAGCACTAGTGTGGCAATATAGAATAATTGATAGAAGATCTGGTTGTTATTTAGCAGCTTATAATGATTGTTTAATGCGAATAATATTATTAGATATCTTTTTCTTTGACAATAAATACACAATGTAAAAAATATTTTTAAAGCAATAAATATATAACAACATATTAGATCATTATCAACGATTATCAGAATATTCAAAAATAAACTAAAGTAAAATCTTATTTAGATTCAAATACTAAAATTATAAATCAATAAAATAAACATCAATAAGACAATATTCATAAATATTTTGATAAAATATTGAACTATTAATAAAATAATAATTTTGAAAAATATAAAAACTCTTAAAGGCAATAATAAAATTAATTAATATTTTTAAAATTAACGTTTTCTATAAATTAATTAAAATCTCAACAATCAAATATCACACATTAAAATACTATAAAGGATATCAACTATTAGAAATATTAATATGAAATTAAAACATAATTAGTTATGAAAAAAGGGAAAAGACTAAAAAATCTTTTCCCTTTGATAAAATATACAAATATATGTAAAATGAATTACATCATATCCATACCACCCATACCAGGCATACCACCACCAGGCATTTGAGGAACTGAATTCTCATCTTTTGGAATATCTGTCACAGTAGCTTCAGTCATTAGCAATGTAGAAGCAACGGAAGCAGCATCCTGAAGAGCATTTCTGACAACTTTAACAGGATCTACTATTCCCATAGAAAACATGTCGCCAAAAACACCATTCTGAGCATCATATCCGAAATTAACACTATTATTTTCTTGTATCTTAGATGTAATCAGAGCAGCTTCATCACCTGCATTTTGAATAATCTGACGACAAGGAGCTTTAATAGCATTACGGATAATTTCTACACCAGCAGACTGATCATTATTGTCACCTTTAACAGACAACTCCTTAGAAGCGCGAAGGAGGCCTATTCCACCACCCGCGATAATTCCTTCTTCAATAGCCGCACGTGTAGCAGAAAGAGAATCTTGATATCTATCCTTTTTCTCAGTCAATGCCGTCTCTGTTACATCTCCAACTTCTATAACGGCTACGCCACTAGATAACTTAGCAAGACGCTCCTTAAGCTTATCACGATCATAGTCGGAAGTAGTATCTTCAATAGCAGCTTCAATTTCCTTGATACGAGCATTTAACTCATCCTGATTACCGTTACCGCCAACTATTGTAGTATCATCTTTAGTAGATACTACTCTCTTAGCTGAACCTAAATGATCCTCTGTAACTTGCTCAAGACCAAGACCAACCTCTTCGGAAATCAAAGTAGCGCCTACCAATGTTGCAATATCTTGCATAATTTGCTTACGACGATCACCAAAAGCAGGAGCCTTAATAGCTAAAACTTGCAAAGAAGCCCTCATCTTGTTGACCACAATAGTTGCCAATGCCTCACTTTCCACATCTTCAGCGATAATGCACAAAGGACGACTATTCTTAACTGCAAGCTCTAATATAGGGAGCAATGAAGCTAAAGTAGATATTTTTTTATCGCAAACTAAAATATATGGATTATCTTGTTCAGCAATTGGCTTGCTTCTATTAGTTATAAAATATGGAGATATATATCCTCTATCGAACTGCATACCTTCAACTATTTTAACTTTAGTTTCAGCGGTCTTAGCCTGATCAATTGTAACAACGCCACTAGGCCCTATTTTTTCTATTGCATAGGCAATTTTTTCACCTATATCTTTATCTCCATTAGCAGAAATAGTAGCAACCTGCACTATTTCTTCACGACTTGCAACTTTTTTACTGTTTGATTGCAGATAACTAACTACTTCTTTAACAGCGTCATCTATACCGCGTTTTAAATCCATAGGATTTCTACCAGCTATAACAGCTTTCCTGCCCTCATGAATAATTGCTTGAGCAATACAAGTAGCTGTTGTTGTACCATCGCCCGAATGATCTTCTGCATTAGAAGCAACATTGCGCAACATTTGAGCGCCAATCTCGTGTAACGGATCTTTAAAATTAATACTCTTGGCAACAGTCACACCGTCCTTTGTAGCCCTACAGCTGCCGTAAGAACCGCCTATAACAACAAACCGACCTTTTGGGCCAAGTGTACACTTCACAGCATCTGCGAGCATATTAACGCCACATGCTATACCATCTCGAGCACTAGCTCCTAACTTAACGTCTTTAGCGGACATAGAATACACCTCATATATTTAAAAAAAACAAAACTAAATAGAGACCAAAATATGATCATGTCCTACAACTATTTTTCTTTAGTAAAAACACCCATTATATCTGATTCTTGCATCACAAGGTAATCTTCACCTGAAATATTAATTTCAGTTCCAGACCATTTTCCAAAAAGAACGATATCACTTGGTTTTACTTCAGGCTCAATAACGTTTCCAGATTTATCTAAAGCGCCTGCACCAACCCATATAACTTCACCTTCACAAGGTTTCTCAGCAGCAGTAGCAGGCACTATAATGCCAGTACTCGTCTTTTGTTCGCTTGGAAAACGTCGCACAACAACACGCCCCCTTGTCGGACGCAAACAGCGCTTAACCACCATAATATTTATACTCCCAATTAAATTAACAAAATAAATATAAACATAATAACAAGAAGTCAAATCACACAAAATGCATGATTTTTACAACTTGCTAGCCTCCCCACAGAGAGCTGCTTTTAAAAGTTATCTAGGTACAAATCCTTACGAAGTCAAGATCCTAACATAATAATAAAATATAAAGTAATAGACATTACTAAATATTGTAAAATCAAGCTTATAATAATCTACGTACGATTCCAAAATTAAATATCTCAACTGTATATAATTGTATATATTATACTAAGACTAGTGGTAAAATATAGTAATAAGCAATCAATTAAGGGAAATAATTATGTCTATAAAAATTGATTCTCTGTATCAAATTTCAAAAAATTATGATATAATTATTTGCGATATATGGGGAGTAATCCATAATGGGCAGAAATTATTTTCAGAAAGCATTTCTGCTCTGCAAAAAGCAAGCAAGAATGGAATAAAAATAGTATTATTAAGCAATTCGCCGCGTCCATCATCAAGCGTAATTGAACACATGATATCATTAGGATTATGCAAAAGGTTCTGGGATCATATTGTCACTTCTGGAGATCTAACGCATAATCTAATTTCTCAAGGAAATCGCAATATATTTTTTATAGGAGAAAAAAAAGATCTTGTTTTATTTGAAGGGATTGATATTCAAATAGTAGATGAAAAAAATGCAGAAACAATAATATGCACTGGATTATATAGTGGATCTAAAATACCAGAAGATTACACAGATCTTTTGAAAAAATTTGCTCAACGTAAAATACCATTTATATGTGTAAATCCAGACATATCAGTTAATTACGGTAATAAAATTATTCATTGCGCTGGATCATTAGCGCTAATATATAAGAAACTTAATGGCATCGTAAAAATTATAGGAAAACCTCATCTTCCTATTTACAATATGGCATTCAAACAAATATCTGATTCATGTTGTCAATTAGATAAAAAACGAATACTTGCTATAGGTGATGGAATTGAAACTGATGTTAAAGGAGCAATACAATCTGGATTAGATTCTTTGTACGTTGGAAAAGGTATACACGCTAATGAATATCTAGAAAACAAACAAATCAACGTAAAGATGATGGAAAAGTTCTTTATAAATAAAAACATTCAACCTAATTGGTGGATACCAAAATTAATCTGAATAAGTATGACATGAAAGTTTTCCATAATATTGACATAAATAATCCATTGCCAGAACAATTGAAGGGCTGTGTAGTGGCAATAGGAAATTTTGATGGAATACATCTAGGACATCGTTCAATATTTGAATACTCTATAAAAATAGCAAAAGACTTACCAGCCGTGATTCTGCTCTTTGATCCCCATCCTAAAGCTATATTGGACCCTTCTGCTTCAATCTTTACACTAACACCTAGATCAATTCAGGAAAAAATATCGGAATACATGGGATTCTCAGCCTTAATAAGGTATAAATTCACATCAGAGGTAGCTGATTATTCAGCAGAACAATTTATTCAACAAGTATTAGTAAAATGGCTGAGAGCAAAACAAGTAGTTACAGGGAGTAAATTTCGATTTGGCAAAAATCGCACTGGCGATGGAAATTTTTTAAAAAAAAGCGGAGAAAGATATGGTTTTAACACTGTACTAGTTGACGAAATATATGACAGTTCATCTAAGATCATATCTTCTACTAGAATTAGAAACTCACTTAAAGAAGGACATGTAGACCAAGCAGCAAAGCTTCTCGGATATCATTTTACAGTTGAATCAAAAGTGGTGCACGGAAAAAAACTAGGGAGAAGACTAGGATATCCTACAGCAAACATGAATTTAAAGTCAGGAATTGATCTAAAAGAAGGCGTATACACTATTCATTTTCGCACACAAGACAAAAGATCCCATCGCGGTATTGCAAATTTTGGAAGGAACCCTACTATAACCAAAGGTGGATCACTCCACTTAGAAAGCTTCATTTTCAACTTTTCGCAAGAAATATATGGGGAAATATGTTGCGTTTCATTCTTCGATTTTATACGTCCAGAAATAAAATTTAAAGATCTACAAGAACTGATAGATTATATTCAAAAAGATGAAAGAAAAGCAAGAAATATGCTAGCAAAAAAACGACCTATTAGCGAAATAGATCGCCTTATATGCTTCTAATAACTAATTATTCCAGCATGTATTAGATAATTTTCATCAAAATAAAATAATTGTAAGTCATCCGTAATATTGAAATAAATTTTTAAAGATTAATTGCTATCATATAAGAAATATGCTATATAGTTTCCGTTGAAGCATTATGTTTTTAATTGATCAAAGTAAGTATGCGACTGTTTTTTCTAAGTTATTCCAATAACGGAGTGTTTTTATATATAATATTGATTAGTACTTGTTTTGTTTTTTATACAGGCTGTTCTTACACCCAATTATATAATATAATAAAAGAGAAAAAAAATGATGCCAGTTGGAATATTAGTGCATTAGAGAGCAATGCGTATATGAAAAGAACAAGGCTAATAACTAATAAATCCAAAGATATAAAACCAATAAACAAATACCAGGAAACCCCTGCTGATATGTTTGCAAATTTTTTAGCTCCTAAACCTCCAAAAGAATTCTATAAGGTTGGCAAATCCTAAAAAATCATTTTGTCTATATTTAATAGATTATTCTTGCAATTTGATCTAATAAATATTACGCTCGTATACGTATAAATTTTATCCATTATAGATAATTGGTTAAAATTTATATCTACGTGGTTATGATATGTAAATTAAGTTCATGGGTGATTAGCTCAGTTGGTAGAGCAGCTGACTCTTAATCAGCGGGTCGCGGGTTCGATCCCTGCATCACCCACCAATAAAATTATAACTCATCGATTTTACATCTTTTTACAAGTTTGATCGTGCTTTTTAAAAGGTAAGAATAGGCTTTCCATACCACAAATATCCTCTAAAACTATAAAATTCCATATATGAAAAATTGAACAAGTAGAAATTTACCGTAAGAATTATACTATTGATACAATGTCAAGATTAGTCTTAGAATTAATTTTATTTCTTGGCCTTCGTAGATTTGATCTAATAAGAATTGGCAAGAAACATGTAAAAGATAATATTTTATATATTAGTACCAAAAAAACAGGAACAACAGTTAATGTTCCTATTTTTGAATATTTTCAAAAATATTTAGACACAGTTGGCAAAAATCAAGATACCTTTTTGATAAACACTCATGAATGTCATTTTTCTTCATCGGGCTCTTTTGGCAAATCGGTTTAGAAAAAAATGTAAGTAGACAGATCTAAATGATGAATGTAGAGCCACTGGATTAAGAAAATAATATTCCCTCTGTATTAGCAATTTGGTTATTTCGCTAATTTTTAATATTATATAATAATATAAATTAAATTTGATTCATTGAAAAATAAAATAATGCGTTGTCATTTAGACAGAATAATACTTTAATATTAGGATATCATCAAACATGCTTGTCTATGATTTATATAGTTTATATCCATAGAAAGCTAATATAAATGGTTATAAAATTACCATTTATCAATAAATATAATTCAATGATAACAATCTTTTAATTTATGAATATATTTATAATATACAGCATTATATAAAATTAATAATGACTATTAATTTTATAATAAATATGCCTAAAAGATTTACTAATTTCAAATTATCAATTTTGATAAATATATTTAATCTAAATATAGAAGAAATATTTGCTATGAGCTATTATGATGATATCCATTTTAACAAAAATACAAAATATATAAAAATATATGTATTTATTATGTTTTTTTTATTTGGCGGAGTAACAAGCCTCAATTCTATCCTAATTCCCAAACTACAAAGTATTTTTTCTCTTAGTTACTTACAGGCAATGCTAGTTGAAACTGTGTTCTTTGCATGCTACTTTTTATTTTCTATTCCTGCTGGAATATTAATGCAAAAATATGGTTATATGCGAAGCACTTGTATAGGATTAATGATTATGTCATTCGGCTGTATTTTATTAACAGCTACAGTCCATATAACGATTTTTACAATGTTTTTAATACCTATATGTATTTTAGCAATAGGCGTTGTTATAATTCAAGTAATATCTAATCCACTTATTTCTCTACTAGGATCATCAGATACAGCTGCCAGCAGAATAACTTTGGCACAAACTTTTAATTCTTTAGGTACAACCATTTTCCCATATATAGGATCTTCATTTATTCTAAAAGATTTTTCAAATACTTCTATTTCATCAATATCAAAAGAAGAGATAATAACATATCATTATAATGAAGCGAGCTCCATATCACATATATATTTAATCATTGGTATAATTTGTTTAATAGTTGCATTACTATGCTGGAAGAAAGCCGATTATTTTTATCATGAAATTAAAAAGCCTATAAAATTCTTCGAAAATATTGAAATTTTAAGGAATAGACGATTTGCATTTGGAACCTTAAGTATATTTTTATATGTCGGAGCAGAAGTATCAATTGGTAGCATTATGGTAAATTATCTTATGCGGAGTGATACTCTAGATCTAAACGAACTATCTGCTGGGCACTATACTGCAATATATTGGGGAAGCGCAATGATAGGCCGTTTTATAGGATATCAATTGCTTTCTAATTATTCTACCGAAAAAGTCCTATCAATATTTTCTGCAACAGCTGTTTGTCTTTCAATAATTTCCTCACATACTACTGGCTGGATATCAGGATACTCTCTTATTTCAATTGGATTTTTCAATTCTGTTATGTTTCCAACTATCTTTTATCTGGCAAGTGCAGGTCTTAAAAATAAAACTCCTGAAGGTTCAGGCATCATATGCACAGCAATATCAGGAGGAGTAATAGTTCCATTAATATTTGGGTATATAGCAGATATCAAAACCTTAAGAGAAGCACTATGGATTCCAGCTATCTGCTATATTTGCATTTCTATATATGGAATATTATGTTTTTATTCGGTTAATAATTTTAAAAATGAAAAGCTATAAATCGCATAAAAACAAGGATTTGCGCATAACTTGGTGACGAAGAGGTGTTATCCTATCTAATATTTTAAAAGCTCCTGCACGCATAATTTGAAGAAATGGATATTTTGAGAATAATGATCGATTAAACAAATCTGTACATATTATTCTACTAGTAATATCTATACGACGCATATCATGAAAAAGATTACCTATGTTATTGAAAGAGCATTTATTTTTATGAATCAAATCCAATAAAATAATAATATCTCGCATTGATAAATTAAGTCCCTGTGCACATATTGGAGGAAGAGAGTGTGCAGCCTCTCCAATAAGAACAGCCATATTTTGACCAAAACGACGCGATATCATCCCCGACAACGGAAAACTCTGAACTTCTGTAATAATCTCAATATTTCCAAGATCAGAGTGAAGATATTGTTCTATTTTATTAGATAATTCTATCGATGGAAGTTTCATATAAAATTCGGCTTCTTGAGGCTCAACTATCCATACAAGACTAGAGCAATTATCATTTAATGGAACCTGAGTTATAGTACCAGGAAAACGATGATATTCTGTACATAGACCATAATGTGGCTTAGAATGCTTAAAATTAAGGACAAGAGCAGTCTGAGGATAAGAAAATTTTTTTTCCCCAAAATTAAGTTGTTGGCGAACATATGAATTACGTCCATCACTGCCCACCAATAAATTACCAGTAATTTTATCTCCTGTAGCAAGATTAACTGTTATACCTGTATCCTCCATTTTGATCTCATCAGCTAAGGTATCAAAACGTCGTATAAGAGAATTTTTAGAGATTTCCTTTTGTACAATATCCATTAACATATGATTGGGGACATTATAACCAAACGCGTCTAAACCAATTTCATAAGAGAAAAATGTAGAATCAGGAGCAGTAATTAAACTATCTGTAATATCAATAAGTCTAATTGCAGATACAGGAGAGGCCTCTTTTTTAAGAGAATCCCATATTCCTATTCTATTTAAAAATGAAATAGCTTCATCCATAAGCATAGTTGTTCTAAAATCTTTTGGACAAGATGACGGAGAAATAATCGCCGTGGAAAAACCCTCATTCGCAACACATAGAGCAAAAATAGAACCTACAAGACCACTACCCACAACAACTACATCAAATCGATTCATGTAATCTAAACCTTTATTCGCAAACACATATTGAATATACATATAACTTTTATAAAAAATATAATACTTAGATTATTATAAGTATATAAATTATATAATAAAATAATTGCCTTGCCATCAAGTATATGATAACATAAGTTATCAAATTAATTTTTATATCTTTCAAAAAATATATAGATATGGTATTGATTTAAAATGAGTAAAAATATTATTATAGCTTCCACATGATTGGAAAAATTAATTTGAAAAACTGTACATGCACGCAATTTAGTGCCTTTTTCGTACATATTTTAACAGCTTCTGGATCTTTTTTAGCTTTTCTTGGCGTTGCAGCTGCGTCACAATATCGTTTCATCGATATGTTCTGGTGGCTAGGATTGGCGCTTATCATAGATGGATTTGATGGCCCAATTGCAAGAAAAATGCGAGTTAAAGAGGTCCTTCCAAATTGGTCTGGAGATACTCTAGATAAAATAATCGACTATCTAACATACGTGATTATTCCTACATTCGCACTTTATCAAAGCAATTTACTTGGAAGCAATTGGTCATCTATTGCATCTGGAATGATTGTAGTTTCAAGTGCAATTTATTATGCGTATAACAATATGAAAACTGAAGATCATTTCTTTTCAGGATTTCCTGTAGTATGGAACATGGTTGTTTTTTTTATATTTGCAACTGGTGTTAAAACAACAGTTGCAATGATAATTATTGTAGCATCCGTTATTTTAACATTTGTCCCAATAAATTTTTTACATCCAATAAGAGTTGTGCAGTTAAGACCTATAAATGTATTTGTTTTCTTATGCTGGTGTTTATTGAGTTTTTATGCACTAATGTTGAGTTTTAAGATGCCATCTTGGTTCTACATTGCTTTTAGCATATGTGGAATTTATTTATATAGTATAGGAGCTGTATTACAGCTTTTTTCTAAATTTAAGAAAAAATGAATAATGCTTGATTGATTATGATATCTAAATTAAAATAACTGATTATCATCAATGATTTGTTGAATGCATATCTATGACTATTAATGGCTGAAAATAAGCTTTATTAAACAATATAATTAGCGATATATATAATAATATATCTATAAATATTTCAAAAAAAATATTAATTTAAATTTCTTTTTACTGGATAAGATAAATATTTAAAAGATTGACTTAAAGATTTATCAATATATTTGATTAAAAGCTTTTTAGCTTATTGCATTGAAACAGTTAATTGTGTCGTTATAATAGATATTTAATTTTAACCAATAAATTTTAAGATTATTGAGCAAAATATGCTTTAACATATGATATAATTTGAAATTGCAGGATAAAAAATATTTTATATAATAATATAAATGACAGCTATTGCGATTAAAATAATAATAATCAATAGTTTTAATATATTTGCTAATATATCTTTATATAGGCATTAAAAATTATCATATATCGTAAATATTAGTTATAATCATTTTTTTAATAATTTACCTATTATAAAAAATGTTCATAATTTGTAATGAAAATAGATCATATATTTTCTAGAATATGTGTGTTGATTATAACATCACACTCATATAGCTATTAAACTTTATAATAATCTTTAAAAGTTAGCAGTACATTGTCTTATATTAAATGCAAAAAATAATTATTAGCACAGTATAAATGGCGTTATATGTAATTATAAAAATGATAATTAGGCATAATTTCAAAAAATTATTATTACATATGTTGAAAAATTATCCAAAAAGATTTGATCATTGATTTATATAGTGTATATAAATACATAGGCAATCAAACTTTTAAGATTGTAGTCATATAAAACTTTTAATGTGATTATTTATAGTGAAGTCGATTATTGGGGCGTAGCCAAGCGGCAAGGCAGTGGTTTTTGGTACCGCGATCCCTGGTTCGAATCCAGGCGCCCCAGCCAAATTCAAGATAACTATCTACGAGAATATGTCAGTATTTCATATTTAAAAGTAGTTATATTTTTGAAAATTAAATATGCAAGGAGATAGTTTAGTAGAAAGTTTAACTATTATTTCTCCCAGACATTTTGCCAAATCCTTCGATAATTGCGTCTTGATGTTCAATTTTATCAATCTCAACATGAATATCATGCAGGATAGAAATAAGAATAGTTGCCTTATTTTCATCTCCCTCTTCAGTAACTTTAGCGATTTGATTTTCAAGATCATCCTTTTGCCTAGATAATAATCTAAATCTTTTATATAAATCCAATGCCTGTTTATAACCTTCACGAACATCTACAATATTTGCAGCAACCGTCACACTCCAAAGCCCTGCATCACGGACTTGTTTATCAAGATTCTTCAACAATGAACCGAAACCTCGATCACAAAGTTTTTGATATATTGATTCATATGATAAATCTTTTTGGATAATAAATTCGCTGAATAAAAAAGACCATATTTTTTGCAATTCAATGTTTTCATAACTAATATCAGTCAAATCATCATATTGATCTTTTAATAATTGTGGATGATTTATAATAGTCATTAGCAAAGTGGCTTCTCTCAAAGATGGCTTTTGTGACAATTTACCTTTTACAAGAAAAGATTGAATCAATCTTTTCGAAGGAGAGTTTTTATACTTATTTTTTGAATTATTATTCCAACTTCTATAGTGATTTATAGGACGTCGAAATAACTGGTTAAGACGATCTTTTATATCTTTGGAATAATAGTATTGTAACTGCTTATCTTTGATACTACTAATGACATTTTTAAGACGTATCTCTAGTTCAGCACGATCATCAGGAGTTTTAAAGGAATAGTTATCTGTCTCACGTTTCCAAATTAAGTCTATCAATGGCAGAGATTCCACAATAAGCTGATCAAAAGCATCTTTACCACATCGTCTTATGAAGCTATCAGGATCATCACCATCCGGCAATAAAATGAAATTCACACGCTTTCCAGGCGTCAAATTAAATAATAAAAGATCAATCGCTTTATATGCAGCACGCAAACCAGGATCATCACCATCAAAACATAAAAACACACGATGAGATAATTTCCATAGGAGATTTAATTGATGTTCTGTCAAAGCAGTACCAAGAGATGAAACTACATTTTGTATACCTGCTTGATATAAAGAGATAACATCAATATATCCTTCAACAAGAATAACTGAAGAATCACTTCCTTTTGAAGTATCCCGCACTATAAATTGTTGATTATGATTAAAGGCTCCAAAAAAATTATAGAGATTTTTCCCTTTGTAAAAAAAAGTAGTTTCTGGTGAATTAAGATATTTGGTATTTTCTTTTGCCGAAATGGAACGACCTCCAAAAGCAATCACCTTCCCTCTGGATGATAAAATAGGGAAGATAAGCCTATCGCGAAATCTATCATATGCACCACTATCACCTTGAGATAATAGTCCTACTTCAGCTATTTTTTCTTGAGAAAAACTTTTTTGCCGAAGATGTTCTATTAAAGCATTACGACTATATGGAGCATATCCCAATCTAAATTTCTCTATAGAGCTATTATTTATACCACGCTCATCTAAATAATTACGCAAACGTCCATAAATATGTTTTTTTAAAGATTCTTGGTAAAATTGAGTTGCAGCCTCTATAATATCTAATAATCCGGAGCGTTCTTTTTCTTTTTTTACAAGATTAGGATTATTGGTTGGTAATGCAATTCCCGAAATATTAGCTAATTTTTGCACAGATTCAACAAAAGAACATCCTAATAATGCAGATAAAAAACTAAAGTGATCACCTTTTGCTTGACAACTAAAACAATAATAAAAACCCTTTTGATCATAACAGTGAAAGCTTGGTGTTTTTTCATCATGAAAAGGACAACACGCCCAATAATCACCTTTTGCATAATTTGTCTTTTTACTATCCCAATTAACATACTGACCTATCAAATTGGAAAGAGGGATTTGAACAAGTAATTCTTTTATGAAATCATTATTATAGTACATATCCATATCCAATCTGCTAATATGAATTGGTATTTCATATTCATTCAAAAAAATGAATAGAATATCGAAAATAAAATATTCAATATAAAGACTAACTACTATTACTATTATTCTTCATTTTCTGAACAACCTCAATTACACCCTCAATATGTTTTAAATCAAATGCTATTTCTGGAGATATAGGATACTTCTTATAAGTCTTTATATCTACTTCAATATTTTCTTTCGAATTCACAAAAATCACATTTATTTCTCCGAGGCTATCATTCCATTTAGATTTAAAATCTTCAAAATATTCTACAATCTCTGTAATAGAATTAATATTTTTAATACGTATGTCCAAACAATATAATATTTCCATAGAAATTTTTTCTAAAGATCGAACATATAATAATTGAATTTTATTTTTATCATATTCATCGTTATTACCGATATCTTTATCATCTTTATTACCGATATCTTTATCATCGGTTATTTGTTTATTCCATTTGGATTTATTATTTTCATAGCCAGAGGAAAAATCAATAGATGCATTTATAAGATATGGTTTTAATGGCATTAATAGACAAGGGCGATTTTTTATTAGCCCTTTTATCTCAATAGTTGATAGATTACTTTTACCCTCATCTACTTCTTTCAACTTATATTCTATTATATGATCATAACAATCATCAATAACCAGTTTTTCATCATATGATTTATATTTACTTGATCTATTTGAGAATAAAATAGCATTATATTCACAGTCTTTAGCGGAAAAATCCACCGATCCTATCCTATATCTATTACGGCTTAACTTCTCAGTCTTAGATATAACGATAGCTGCAAACTCAATATTTTTAGTCCTTTTTTTATTTTTTTTATTTAAAAAATCCAATACTTCTTTATAGACATCAATAGGATGTCCCGAAAGATAAAAACCCAATACTTTTCGTTCATTTTCAAATCGTGTAGAACAATTTTTAACCGCGGATTTTGCAAAACAAATTTTTTCAGAATTTACATCTGAAAAAATACTTACTTGATTATTATCATTATGATTTTTTTGAATAAACTGTGCATATTTTTGAATATTATCAATAGATTCAAATAATTGTGAACGGCTATAACCAAAGCAATCTAAGGCACCTGCAAAAATCAAACCTTCTAATACTCGGCGATTTAACTGTTTTAAATCAATTCTAAGACAAAAATCTTCCAAACTCTCAAAAGTCTCGTCTGCCCTTGCTTCCACAATATGACGAGCTGTTGTGATACCAACTCCTTTAATAGCCGCCAAAGAGTAATAAATTTTATTGTTTTTTACCTCAAAATCCACACAAGAAGTATTAATATCTGGAATAATAACTTCGATATTAAACTTTTTAGCTTCAAGAAAAAATTTTTTAATCCTATCTGTATTATCCATATCTAAAGTCATTGAAGCAGCTAAAAACTCAGCAGTATAAAATGTTTTCATCCAAGCAGTTTGATAGGAAATAACAGCATAAGCTGTAGCATGAGATTTATTAAAGCCATAGTTTGCAAACTTAGCTAGTAATTCAAAAATATCAACAGCCTCTTTATTAGTTAAGCCTTTTTCCTTTGCGCCATCAACAAATCTTGTTCTCTGTTTATTCATTTCTTTTTCTATTTTTTTACCCATAGCACGACGTAAAATATCTGCTTCACTGAGAGAATATCCTGCTAGCAATTTAGCTATTTGCATTACTTGCTCTTGATAGATAATAACTCCTTGAGTTTCTTTTAGAATAGGATCAATTAACGGATGAATATAAGCTATTTTCTCTTCACCTTTTTTGCGACGATTATAAACAGCAATATTGTCAATTGGACCTGGACGATATAAAGATACCAAAGCAATTATATCTTCAATACGATCTGCATTCATTCCCTCGAGAGCTTGGCGCATTCCAGAACTTTCCAATTGGAAAATTCCCAATGTACCTTTTTCTTTTAAACTGTCATAGACTTCATCATCATTAAAAGTAATGGTTGATAAATCAATTTTTTTTCCCTTATTGGCTAATAAATCTATGCTTTTTTGTAAAACAGTAAGAGTTTTAAGACCTAAAAAATCAAATTTAACCAATCCAGCTTTTTCAATCCATTTCATATTAAACTGTGTAATTGGCATATCAGATCGTGTATCACGATACATAGGGACTAATTTTGATAACGATCGATCGCCAATCACAATACCTGCAGCATGAGTAGATGTATGCCTATATAATCCCTCTAATTTCACAGCAATATCAATAAGATGATCAACTAAAGGATCATCTTCAATAGCTTGTTGAATAGCTGTTTGAAAGCGCTTATCGTCTGCAATAGTTTGTCTAAGAGATATAGGATGAGCGGGATTGTTAGGCACTAACTTACAGATACGTTCAACCTGAGAATAAGACATCTGTAAGGCTCTTCCGACATCACGCAATGCTCCCTTGGCCTGTAAAGAACCAAAAGTAATAATCTGAGCAACACGTTCATATCCATATTTATTCTGTACATATTTAATAACTTCATCACGTCTATCCTGACAAAAATCAATATCAAAATCAGGCATGGAAACACGATCCGGATTCAAAAATCTCTCAAATAAAAGCGAAAATCGCAGAGGATCAATATCAGTAATTGACAAAGCATATGCGGTAACAGAACCTGCTCCAGATCCACGTCCAGGGCCTACCGGAATATTTTGTGATTTTGCCCATTGTATAAAATCAGCGACAATCAAAAAATAACCGGCAAAATTCATGCGTTCTATCACATCTAACTCAAAATCAAGACGCTCTATATAATCTTTTTTGCAATATCCAGGAGCTAGATAACCATGATTTAGACGATTTTCTAAGCCTTCTTTGGATTTTAGACGCAAGTCATATACTTCTTTTTTATCAATATCTTCACATTTTTCTATGATAAAATGAGGCAAAATAGGGTTTTGTACTTTTAATAAAAAAGAACATCTCTTGGCAATTTCTAATGTATTCTCTAAAGCCTCTGGTAAATCACTAAACATAGATATCATCTCAGAACGGCTCTTTAAATAGTGATCATTAGTTACCCGTGGACGATCTTCTTGAGATACGAAAGTTGAATGAGAAATTGCCATTAAAACATCATGAGCAACATAATCTTCTTTAGAAAGAAAAAATGAATTATTTGTAGCAACCAGCGGCAATTCATTATCATAAGCTAATTTTATTATTTGGCTCTCAATATACCTATTATAACCTTCATGACGTTGTAATTCGACATAAAGACGATTACCAAAAATTTTCTTTAAAAAAAGAAGACGAGATTCAGCCATTTTATAATTATCAGCATAAACTGCTCTATCTATAGGACCATTAGCTGCACCTGTTAACATAATTAGACCATCTGTTTCCATTTCCTTTAACCAAGATAAATAGATACAAACTGATTTTGGCCCATTATCTAAAAGATACATACGGCTTACAAGATCAATAAGGCTACTGTATCCTTTATCATTTGCCGCCAAAAGAACTATGGATTGACGTGACGAAGTTGACTGACTTTGATTGCTTATCTTAAAACTATCTTGCATATCAATATCTAATTGGCAGCCAATAATAGGCTGAATACCAGCATAAATAGCCTCCTGAGAAAATTCTAATGCGCCAAAAAGATTATTTGTGTCTGTAATAGCAATAGTTGGTTGCTGATCTTCTATTGCCTTTTTAATAATATCTTTTAAATGAATAGCACCTTCTAATAATGAATAAGAAGAATGTACTCGCAAATGAACAAACCCTGGTGATTGATCTCCTTGTCTATCCAACTTGTTTATTCGTTTATCAACTTGATGTAATACTTTATTGTGCAAAAGTAATGACCTAATCCATATCTCATAATAAAATAATAATATTTAAAGTAGTAAATGAAAATTATCATTTGTTATTAATGAAAAAAGTCTTAAAATAAATCACATTTTTTAGTTATTCAGAAATTGAGTGTTTTATATTAGTTGTATAATTAGATAAACAATGTATAAATACTAGATATGAAATTAAACTGCATATACTTATTATAAAAAGCATGTGCTATATATTAGTTTTGCTTTTTAAAAAAGATATAACAGATTCAATAGCTTTTCCTGCATTTTTTCCGTCTGGCCCACCGGATTGAGCAATATTAGGTCGCCCTCCTCCCTTTTTACCTCCCAATATTTTTGAAGGCAAACAAACAAGATCTACTGCATTAAATCGATTAATCAAATCGCTACTAACTGAAATAACTACAGATGCTTTTTTAGCTTTATCTATACCAATAAGCATAACTATCCCAGATTTTATTTTTTTCTGAACTATGTCAATTAATCCTCTAAGTTCTTTAGAACTCACATCTGGAATAACATGACTCATAAAATTGATATCTGCAATCTTGTGTAACGATAAATTATCGATATTCAATGTCAACTTTCGTTTAGAATCCATAAGCTGAAGCTGACGACGATCTTCCCAAATTTCTTCTACACGTCTTAATACATTGCTTGGCTGCACTTTAAGAAAATTAGCAACTGATTTTAATCTATCGTCTTGTTCAACAAGATATTCACGTGCTTTTTGTTCAGTAATAGCCTCAATACGACGAATACCTGAACTGCTAGAACTTTCAGAAATAATATGCATAAGCATAATTTCTCCTGTAGAATAAACATGAGTTCCTCCGCATAGTTCAGAAGAATGAATATTACCCTCATTATCTTCTATAGACACAACTCTTACTTTATCACCATATGTCTTCCCAAATAATGTAGAAGCTCCAGACGCTATAGCGTCATTTATATCCATAACTCTAGTTACAATAGATAAATTCTGAGCAATAACACAATTAACCTTATTTTCAATAGATTTTATTTCTGCATTGGTTATTGGTTGTGGATGCGTAATATCAAAACGCAATCTATCTGGAGTAATAAGTGATCCTTTCTGCGCAACATGAGGGCCAATAACCGTACGCAATGCCCAATTCAACAAATGTGTCGCAGAATGATTTAGGCTAAGATGATAACGATTTCGAACATTTATTATTAGCAAAACAGGCATTGATGTTCGCAATACACCTTTTTTAACAATAGCATGATGAATTAATATTCCACCCTTTTGTTTTTGCACATCAATAATTTCTATATGAACATCTTCAGCAATAGCTAAACCAATATCTCCTATTTGACCACCAGATTCAGCATAAAAAGGAGTACGGTTAAAAACTATTTCAATAGTTTGTCCTGACTCTGCTTTATCAATTATTTTATTTTCATGAACAATTGCAAGTACTATAGATTTAATACCATGATCATCTAGATTATTTCTTAAATAATTATCATGATAAGTATTAACGCTTCTTTTTTTATCATCTATATTAACCCTAGGATTAGAGTTAATGTCATAACCTAAAAATTGTGTAGCACCGTATTTTTCATTAAGAGACAACCAAATGCTTTCTACTCTCTCGCCTTTTAATCCTAAAGAATGACCCCTTGCTTTTATTCTTTGGGCTTCCAATGCTTTATTAAAAGATAAAATATCTACGCCATTACATCCACGAGACCATAATATATCTTGCATAATATCTAAAGGAAGTCCGTGTGTATCATATAATTTAAATGCGATATCGCCAGCAAGTACTGCATTCTTTTCCAAATTAGAAGATACTTCATCAAGTAAAGCAATTCCACGATCTAATGTCTTATTAAATCTCACATATTCAAATTCAAGTGTAGATGAAATCAATGCTTGCGCTTGAATTAATTCAGGATACACATCTCCCATTTCAGAATAAAGCGTAGGCAAAAGATGATTCATAACCGGATCCATAAATCCCATTAATCTAGCATAGCACATGGCACGACGTATAATACGTCGCAACACATATCCACGACCTTCGTTTGTTGGCAATACCCCTTCTGCAATTAAAAAAGCAGAAGATCGAAGATGATCAACAATAACACGATGATTGATTATGTTATCACCACAATATTTTTTCCCAGTTATTTGCTCAGAAGCTGAAATAAGTGCTTTAAAAATATCTATATCATAATTATCTACTTTGCCCTGTAAAACAGCAGCCATACGCTCTAATCCCATACCTGTATCTATCGATGGATTAGGCAAAACAATACGTTCATCTTTGCTTTTCTGATCAAACTGCATGAAAACAAGGTTCCACATCTCAATATAACGATCACCATCCAGTCCAGATCCCGGCAATCCCCCTGAAATTTTATCACCACGATCAAAAAAAATTTCAGAACAAGGTCCACATGGACCTATATCAGCCATTGACCAGAAGTTATCACTACCAGAAATACGGATAATTTTATCAGAAGATAAACCTGAAATTATTTTCCATAGATTAAATGAATCATGATCACTTTCATAAACAGTTATCAATATTCGATTATGATCAATATCAAATTCTTTAGTAAGAAGATCCCATGCAAGCTTAATAGCCATTTCTTTGAAATAATCACCAAAAGAAAAATTACCCAACATTTCAAAAAAAGTATGATGTCGAGTAGTACGTCCAACATTATCAAGATCATTATGTTTCCCGCCAGCACGAACACATTTCTGTACGGTTGTAACCTTTTTATATTTACTAAATTCTTGTCCTGTAAAAATATTTTTAAATTGAACCATCCCCGCATTGGTAAACATTAATGTTGGATCATTCTTAGGAACAAGCGGAGAAGAATCTATAAATTGATGTCCATTTTTTTTAAAAAATTCAATAAATGTGGATCGAATGCTATTCAAATTGCTCATTGAAAAGTATTTAGCCCCTAATATATAAAGAGAAATAATACGACATATCTACGTCATACATAATGTGTGGCAACTATTATAATCAATACTTAATAATTATAAAAAATATAAAAATTACATCAATTTATTAACTATCAACATCCTTCACATTGATTGCAGGATCTTGTAAAAGAGCTTCCGAAACAAGTCCGGCATTTTGTCGCAATATAGCTTCAATATCATTAGCAATATCAATATTCTCTTTTAAAAATGTCTTTGCATTTTCACGTCCTTGTCCAAGACGATGATCCTTGTATGAAAACCATGCTCCAGCTTTCTCAACAATAGAAGCCTTGACACCTAAATCAATTAATTCACCAAAACGAGAAATTCCATTTCCATACATAATATCAAAATCTACTTGCTTAAATGGAGAAGCCATTTTATTTTTTACAACCTTAACTCTAGTTTGATTCCCAACAATCTCATCTTTTTCCTTAATAGCGCCTACACGACGAATATCCAAACGAACAGAAGCGTAAAACTTAAGAGCATTACCTCCTGTAGTTGTTTCAGGAGAACCAAACATAACACCTATTTTCATTCGCATTTGATTGATAAAAATAAGTATACAATTAGATCGTGAAATAGAAGCTGTCAACTTACGAAGCGCTTGACTCATTAAACGGGCTTGCATTCCTGGCAAACTTTCACCCATATCCCCCTCAATTTCAGCACGTGGAGTCAATGCTGCAACAGAATCAACTACTATCACATCAACAGCTCCTGATCGCACTAACATATCTGTTATTTCTAATGCCTGCTCCCCTGTATCTGGCTGAGATACAAGCAAATTTTTAAGATCAACTTCTAACTTTCTAGCATATATGGAATCTAATGCATGCTCCGCATCAACAAAAGCACATACTCCTCCCTTTTTCTGAGCTTGAGCAATGGTATGAAGCGCTAGCGTTGTCTTTCCAGAACTTTCTGGGCCATAAATTTCAACAATACGACCTTTTGGGAAGCCACCAATTCCTAAAGCAATATCTAGGCCTAATGAACCACTAGAAACAACCTCAACTCCCTCAGAAAGAGAACCTTGAGAGCCAAGTTTCATTATAGATCCTTTGCCAAAAGAACGCTCTATCTGAGATAATGCAGCATCTAAAGCCTTATTCTTATCCATTAAATTAATTTCCTTACTTTAGTTCAAAATATATTATTGAAGGTTTTAACATCGCTAGTACGATAAGGAGAAACACCATAAAATCAAATTTACTTCTTAATATTAAGTTACTTCTAATATTAAGAATGTAAACCAAAATTTACTTAGTGTAATCTACTTAAAATATCTTCATCTAAATAAAAAACATCATATAAAAACTAATATCAATTGATATATCCAGAACGTATCTTTGCAAAAAAATTAATTTGCAATTTGAAGCTACTTAAATCCTATCAGACTAGAATAAAATACCGATTTATTAATAAGCTCATTATGCGTCCCATTCTCCAATATAATAGCATCATATAACACAATAACAGTATCCATTTCATTTATAGATTATAATCTATAAGATACAATTCGTAGTACACCCTCTCTCATAATTTCACGTAATGCTTTCCATATTTTAGATTCAGTTGCAATATCAACAGATGAGCAAAATTCATCTAACAACAAAATAGGAGGATCTATCAAAATTGCACGAGCAAGAGAAATACGCTGCATATGACCTGCAGATAAAATTAAACCACAATCTCCCAAAATTGTATCATACCCTTTGTCAAATAAATCGATAGATTCATGAGCTTGAACAATCATTGCAGCACGCTGAACTTCTTCACGAGTTTCTTCGGTCTTCCCTATAGCAATTTATCATGTACAGTTTCACTCATGATAACAGATTTTTGAGGGATTAAGAGAATATTTTTGCGAATTTCATGTTGTTGAAGCTGAAGGACATTGACATCATCAAACTCTATAATTCCAGAACAAGTATTATGATGACGTAACATTAAAGAAAGAAAGATTGTTTTTCCCACGACAGATAATCCAAACAAAACAACTGTTTCTCCAGGTGAAATAGTAAGATATATATTTTTTAAAATATGTTTTTTCCCTAATCCATTATTAAAGTTAAAAGAAACTTTACGAAAAGCAATTTTTCCAGATAATACAGAAGGCAAATTTACCAAAGGTTATATATAATTCACCTCTACTTTATAAGTTAGAAAATCATGAAAACGCTTAATATAATTTGCTGTTATAAATATGCCATCAAAAAATCTTGGTACAAGCTCTTATCGATCCTAAAACAGTAAGCTCATAATAAACATATCTAGCAATACTAAATTAATCTTCTGGAGAATAAAAGGTTTTCATCTTAATACATTGCATAAAATCAAAATTCTTAATAAAAATAAATATTGCAATGGAGATACTCTATATATGGAATAAATATCAGAGAAAATATTCCATATGTACGTTTCAATATATATGTAAGATTCGATTTAGATAATTCTACAGTTCTGTCAATATATCGTTCCACAAATTATTTTTTCCAGCATCAAAATACTGCATCACAAAAAAGGATTGAATTATATCATATTTAGATCTTAACAAAATATTTTCATTATATTTTTGAATAAGAGCTGCTTTTTTATCATATGATTTTATAATAATTGATGTTGTAATAAAATACGGTAAATACAAGTAATAAAATAATTAAATTCGCAGTTGGATCAATGATAATCATAATCAATAGTCCACCAAAGAACATAAAGAAGTTGCGAAAAATATTACTCAAAGCAAACACTACCATTATTTTAATTCTATCGATATCTTTTATTAATATCGAAAATTTATCTCCGACCGATCTTGAATCAAAAAAAAAGAGACAATTTAACTAGTTTTTTATAAAATCTTTTTCTATAAGAGAAACCATATTATCGCCGAGTATTGCAGTACAATAATAGCGAATAGCACTTATAAAAGCCAATAATATACACGATATAAATAGAATTAAGCCGTAATCTTTAGTTACATAAGCAGTCGCAAATGGAATCATCAAAGTAAATATCACAGATAATATTATAGATATCCTAACCAATACCAATAACTTCTAAAATAAGATAATTGAAATTTGAATAATAAAATTTCATCTTTACGAGTATTGTTTTTTATATTATATATACCAGCAAGTTAAAACTATTTTTTATAGTCATTACTACATCAAGTGTATAGTAAATGATATTTACGTGAACACAATATGTGATATGAAACTACATTTTATTGCAATAATATTTAGGAAAAAATATGAAGCCAAATATCCATCCAGATTCTCATTTAATAACGGTCGTAATGACTGATGGAACAGAATACCAAACTCATTCCACTTGGAAAAAAGAAGGATCTGTTATGAAACTTGATATTGATTCCATCTCACATTCAGCTTGGACTGGAGGAAAACAGAAAATTACTGACCGTGGGGGACAAGTATCAAAATTCAAAAAACGTTTTTTGGTTTACCAATAGAATAATTATTCTATAATCAGCGTTAAATACCATTATAGACTAATATAGTAATAGATTAGCACAGTAGTAGTAGAGTATCAAATTATAACTTGGAACACTTATAAGAATATTAAAATATTCGCTAATTTTATGTTTAAGCATAGGATTGAGATGTATTAAGATATATCTCAACAGCAGTTGGTCCCTTTGCTCCGTTATCTAATCTGATAAACACGGCTTGTTTGGGATATATCCCCGACAATGAGCACTTGCGGACAGTTTCTATATGAATAAAAACATCTTTTTCAATCCCTTTTACAGCCAAAAAACCAAATTTTTTTGAACGATCAAACCATTTAACAACTGCAGGGAGAATGCCTCGCATATGCAAGGTTTCATTACTAATTTCACCATCAGGGGACATTAAAACGTTACGAGATACAGATTTTGCCATAGATAAAATTTTAAAAACTTGATAACCGCACTCACCTTTTTGAACCATAGAAGTTATAATATCACCTGCTGAAATAGTATGATATCCATCTCGACGAAGACAAGTTACATGCAATAAGATATCACCTATATGTTTATGACTATCACTAGGAGAAATAAAACCAAAGCCTCTGATGATATCAAACCACTTTACAACACCACTGATCTCAGTTAATTCGGAAGTAATGTTCACACTATCTTTAGTAGCCACTATTATCCGATCTCCTTCTCTCTATCAGATTAATTCAAATAAAATTATCTAATATTTCAGGAACGCTAGCATACCAAAAGGAATACGCGAATAATAAAGAACCATTCACTAACCTTCAGTTATATGATTACCATGTAATAAAAAAAGCCTGGTTATGATTACTAAGACATAAAATGTATAAACCAAACCGCATTTTAACCAGCAATAATCTCTCATAATATGGAAATCATGCTAAAAACAGCTATAAACATCACTAATTACATATAAGAAACTAATCAATAACAGCAAAACAGCACCTGAATTATATCCAATTAAGTTGCACTAAACTGCCATAGTATAGTTTAGATTGAAAACCTTTACAACCTTTACATCAAAAATAATAAATTAATATTCATATACTATAAGTAATGACTAAACATTATAAAATCATATTTTATTTTCATAATTAATAATGCCTATTGTGAGAATAATTTAATGTAAATGGATTATTTTACTAGATATAAAACTAATACTAAACAATGAAAAGCGTGTTATTTACGCAATCTAATATTAAGCAGACATTGTATCTCACTAAATTAACAGCAGTTTATTCAGTAAATATATAGATACAAATATTTTTTTATATAATAATTAAACCACTATTTTTAAAAAAATATAAAATATCTGTGAAATAACAGAGAATTCTTGTAATTAAATTATTTTTTTAATATACAAGAGATGTATCTTTGCATTATACGTTATTATCTATTAGATGATATCTAATGTTAAGCGCCCTTCGTCTATCGGTTAGGACGTCAGATTTTCATTCTGGAAAGAGGGGTTCGATTCCCCTAGGGCGTACCATCGTAAATGCAAATATTTATTTTAATTTTCTTTTATAAATATGATAGCAAATTGGTAATATATAATACTAAAGTTGCACACTATAAACTAAAAAAACCTGCATTTTATTTTTACAATGATGCCTTCAACTTCTTCACCTTACATAAATCAAATAATAAAATATTGATAAGATATTCATAATATTATTCATATATGATTATTCTAAAAGCATACTGCGATATCTGATAATAATAAGATTTAAAATCAAATCTACAACCGCTTATATAAATTTTCATTATAAACTAAAAGAATATTTGAATTTGATTTGAGCATCCCTAAATATCTTTGAAATTAACAGCTTTCCTGTATTCTATTTCCCTGATATTTAATCATTTGGAAGATACAAGTATCAGTATAATCAAAATTCCAGATAAATATTATATAAAAAACTGTAAAATAATCTATATTTAATAATTATATTACTTATAACTCAAGAAAAATATGTACTTTCATGTTCATAATATATATAAAATACCTCTCCATAGTTTTATAATCTTGCAGATATAGATCTAACTATATACGATTTATCGATATTATTTTGATTAGATTTATAGCATATTCTAATAGTATGTTATTATAGGGAAAATGATGGCTTGTCGGTCTTTTTTAAGTGTAGACTGTTCTATTTCTGGATTACGTTGGCTATCTTTATTAGGGCAAGATGAAATTAATCAGGCTCTAAAAATTGCTCAAGTTCACGAAATTCCCGATATTATCGCTCGTGTGCTATCTGCCCGCCATGTTACTAGCGATTTAGCTAAAGATTTTCTTAATCCTAGCATGCGAATGTTGATGCCAGATCCAAAAAGGCTAACAGATTGTGAAAAAGCATCATATCGTATTGTTAAAGCGATTTATGATTCTGAAAATATAGCAATCTTTGGTGACTATGATGTAGACGGAGCTGTCTCAGTCGCCTTAATGTCTAGATTTTTCTCATATCTTGGAATTAATTCTAATAATTATATTCCAGATCGTATCTTAGATGGATATGGCCCTACTCCTAAATTAATTGAAAAGCTAATATCAGAAGGAGCAACGCTTATAATTACAGTAGATTGTGGCTCTACCAGTCAAGATGCTATTCAATTTGCTGCCAATAAAGGGATTGATGTCATAGTTATTGATCATCATCAAATGGAAACAAAAACATCATTTGCTTATGCTTTAGTAAATCCAAACCGCTGGGACGATTTATCTAATCAAGGACATTTATGTGCAGCTGGGGTCGTATTCCTAGTTCTTGTGTTTATTTGTCGCATTCTGCGACAAGATAAAAAAATACCAATGGAACACGTTGATTTATTGTCTCTATTAGATCTTGTCGCACTTGCAACAATATGTGACGTTGTACCTTTAATTGGATTAAATAGAGCATATGTAAAAAAAGGATTGATAGTTGCTCGTAAAAAATGCAATCCAGGACTTAAAGCATTAATTGAATGTATCAATATTTCTGAGCCTATAACAGCTGAACATTTGGGATTTATGATAGGTCCACGTATCAATGCTGGAGGAAGAATCGGAGAAGCAAATCTTGGAAGCCGTTTGTTGATATCAAATGATCAGAAAGAACTTGAAGCACTTGCTATGAAATTAGATGTTCTTAATCAGAACCGTCGTATTATGGAATCTGCAATGCTCGAACAGGCAGAATCCGAAGTTATGGAGGAATATAAAGATATTTCAGGCGCTTCTATCATAGTTGTAACAGGAGATGGTTGGCATCCTGGCATTGTTGGTTTAATTGCAGCACGATTGAAAGAAAAGTTCAATAGACCAACCTTTGCAATTTCATTTAGTCCTAATGGCAATGGAATCGGCTCAGGAAGATCTATAGATGGATTTGATATCGGGAAAATGGTTTCACTAGCAGTTGAACAAGGACTTTTAATAAAAGGCGGCGGACATGCTATGGCAGCAGGATTAACCGTAGAACGAACAAATTTAAACCGATTGAAAAATTTCTTTCATAAATTTGCAGAAGATATTATACCCAATTTAATAGCAACTCCAATTTTAAAAATAGATGGCGCTCTTAATGCATCCGCAGTAAATGTAGAACTAATTGATATGTTAGAAACAGCAGGACCTTATGGATCTAGCAATCCTAATCCTGTTTTTGCATTTCCCTTTCACAGGCTAAAGAATGTTCGCATTGTTAAATTAGATCACATCCAAATGATCTTTGAATCACAAGATTCATCGACTATTAAAGGGATTGCTTTTCGCGTATATGGCACCCCTCTTGGAGATTTCTTAATTAAATCTTGCGGAGAATTAATGCATATAGCAGGTCGTTTATGTGTTAATTACTATAAAGGAAAAAAATATGCTCAAATACATGTATTAGATGCTTCACCAGTATGATATATATTAAAAAAATTATAGCAGTTATAAAATATTAATATAGAAAAGCAATACAATAAGAAACAAGCTATTTATTAAAAAATAAAAATATAACAATTAATACATAATAGAAATCACCACACATTAAGATATAAATACTGTGTCAATATTCTTTAATATTTTATAATAACAGACAAAATTAACCTTTGTTTTCAATTAAAAACTATCACATAATCCTGCTGTAATTTTTTTTAGATAATATATAGGATATTTATATTAAAAATTTTCAATACAAATCACTTTAGAACATATCACATCACTGCTTTCACTAACATGTTTTACTGCATTCCGAACAAATAATTCCAACATGGGATGTGTTATAATAAAAACAGAACACTGTTGGGGATCTCTATCATCATGTGGACAAGTTAATATACGCCAAGAAACATTCTTTTCAGTTATTCTTGCAATAACTTTATCTAAAACACCATCAGCATTAAGTATCTTAAGACGAATAAAATATTCCTTTTCCTGTTCATGCATATTACTTAATTGTAAATTATCGGAAGAAGACATAGATCTTTCTAAAAACAATGATGAAGAACTTCTTAGATTAAATTTAGCAATATCACAAATATCACTTAATACTGCAGAAGCAGTTGGATTACCCCCCGCTCCAGAACCAATCATTACCAATTTTCCCAAAATATCCGTTTCAATTACCACTGCATTAGTTATTCCATCAACCAAAGCAATATCGGTATCTGACTTCAACATAACAGGGTATACTCTTCTTATGATACTACTACCTATGCGCTGGACACTCGCCAAAAGTTTGATACGATAACCAAAATTGGAAGCGGCATCAATATCATCAATAGTAATATCAGAAATTCCTTCATAATCTATGCCATCAATAGATGTATTTAAGCCAAAAGCTATTGCAGATAAAATTGATAATTTATGCGCTGAATCAGCCCCATTTATATCAAATTTTGAATTATCTTCAGCATAACCACATACTTTGGCCTCATGCAAACAATCGATAAAATTTAATCCCGTTTTTTCCATATGTGAAAGAATATAATTACAGGTTCCATTCAGTATTCCATAAATACGTGTAACTTCATTGCATGCTAAACAATCTTTTAAAACCTTGATTACAGGAATACCACCAGCAACTGATGCTTCAAAATTTAAAATAGCACCATTATTTTTAGCTATCAAAGCCAAATCTGTACCATAAGTAGCCAATAAGGCCTTGTTGGCGGTCACAACATGGATTCCTCGAGATAAAGCGGCCCGCACAGAATCGTAAGAAAAATAATCATCTCCACCAATTAACTCCACAAAAACATCGATTTCTGCTTTTTCTGCCATATCTAAAGGATCGTCAAACCATTCGATATTGACTATATCTACCCCCCTATCAATATTTCTATTACGCGCACTAACAGCAGAAATAACAATTAAAGAACCACATGAGATCCTAAGACGATCAACATTACTTCGGATCAGCTTTATTAATGAAGATCCTACTGTACCAAGACCTGCAACTCCAATTTTTAAAACGTCTTTCATATAATTAACTCAGTATTTAGGTCATTATTAGGCAATTAAACGAATACAAAATGATAAAATTAAAAAAAAACAGCATCAATATTAATCTGACATAAAAATTAAAAATCACATTAGTGTAAAAAATATTTATTTAAATTACCAGCATATTTCCCTAATAGAAACAAACTTTTATGACAATAAAAATAATAAGTAAAACTCTTGATTTTAAAATATTAACCTAAATTATACACTAATATTTCATTAATATGGAAAAAATACTATTTTTATGCAATTTATAGGATTATCATACTCCAATTATATCCAATCATATATTTAATTAAATCTAAAATATCCTAATATTATGCAATATATTACAATTACATCATAATCGTAAAATACAAGAAATTATCACTTATTCAAATTCAAAAAAAAATTAAAATCCATAATTACTTATGTAAAAAGTCGATCCTCTTTGGATCTAATATAATAAAATAATGGCTTATAAAGAATATCTATCAAAAAATTAAATCAGCAAATTAATTTGATACATCTGTTAATTTTTGCTGATTTAATCATTAATAATATAACTTATTATCTACAAAGAAACTCAATAAACATCTAATATATTTGACATATATAAACACTTGATATCTGTTATTTTCAATAATTAAATTTATATTTGATCAATATATAACAATAAAAATGAAAAGAAAATTCTTCCATTATACATAAAGATATATATAATAATGGATGATATGTATTATTATATAATCTATCAATAAATCCTATGTAGATAAATTATAAAGAAGATTAAACTATGTTTTTAAGTGTTCATAGATGTTGATTTATATAAGTTAAAAGAGACAGAAATCAATATGTGTTTATTAATTATCTTTTAACAGTCTTTTATAACGAGTAAAATATTTTATGTTATCATCTTTTTTATTGCAAAAAACAGAAGCCATTAATATTTACAAAGAAGAAGAAATTCAGGGAATACGCGAAGCCTGTAAATTGGCAGCAAGATGTCTCGATATTGTGACAACCATAATCAAACCAGGAACAACTACTGAAGAAATTGATGATTTTGTTTTCAATTTCGGCATAGAGAACAATGCAATACCTGCATCACTCAATTATAAAGGTTATAGAAAATCGTGTTGCACTTCCATTAATCACGTTGTATGCCACGGAATACCTTCAAATAAATCTTTACTTGAGGGAGATATTATTAATGTTGACGTAACCTATATTCTAAACGGATGGCACGGTGATACTAGCCGAATGTACCCTGTTGGGAAAATAAAACGAGCAGCAGAAAGGATTCTACAAGCAACTTATGAATCTCTTTATAAGGGAATAGAAGCAGTAAAGCCAAACGGAAAAATTTCAGATATAGGAAAAGCAATACAGGAATATGCACATAGTCAACGTTGCTCTGTTGTCAAAGATTTTTGTGGACATGGAATAGGTAAATCATTTCATGAAAAACCAGAAATTCTTCACTACTATGATCAATATTGCCTTAATGATATTAGTTTTCAAGAAGGTATGGTTTTTACGATAGAGCCAATGCTAAATTTGGGATCTCACAATGTCAAAGTATTATCAGATGGATGGACTGCTGTCACTCGAGATAAATCTTTATCAGCACAATATGAACATACAGTCGGGGTTACAAAAACAGGATGTGAAATTTTTACATCATCTCTAAATGGATTAGGTAAGCCATAATCCATACTCTATTTAATAAAAATATTTTATAATTAAAAGTTTTAATGATGATAAATTCTAACGCAAATCATTCAAATATGACTAAAATAGATCATATTGGACACCGTAAGCGTCTAAGAGATCGTTTCTTTAAAGTAGGAGAAGCTTCATTAGCAGATTATGAGATATTGGAATTAATACTTTTTAGACTTATTCCACGCAGAGATACTAAATCGGTAGCTAAAGCACTTCTAAAACGCTTTAATATATTAGGAGGTGTATTTGGAGCTCCAATAAATCTTTTGCAAGAAATTCAAGGAATTGGCAAAAATGTTGCACTTGATCTCAATTTAATATCAATAGCATCTCAAAGAATTTTAAAAGAAAAAATCATCAATGGAAAAGTCCTTGATTCTTGGCCAACTCTGATTGATTATTGCAAAGTGACACTAGCCCATGAAGAGCGCGAACAGTTTCGCATATTGTTCTTAAATAAGCGTAATATATTAATCGCAGACGAGTTACAAACCAAAGGAACAGTTGATCATACACCTGTATACATACGTGAAATTGTACGTCGCTGCTTAGAACTTTCTGCAACCGCTATAATCCTTGTTCATAACCATCCAAGCGGCAATCCAACACCTTCTAGCGCTGATATTGGAATGACTCAAAACATTATATCAGCACTTAATCATCTCAATATTGAAGTTCATGATCATATAATTGTCGGGAAAAATAATACTATAAGCTTTAAAGGATTACGAATAATTTGATTAGCTACTTAAATTAATTTATAGTTATATACAATACTTTAATTATAAGCAAAACTAACATTAAAAAGGTTTAGCATATCATGAAAAATACAATCACAATTAAAAAGATATTGATGGGTATATTAGCCATATTGGTTATATCTCTTATATCATTAGGAATATTTTTATATATAAGGCTCAATCACTCACAAAATTTCCATGTAGTAGAGCCTGGAGTTGTATACCGTTCTGCACAACCAGATGCTAAATTTATAAAGCACCTTTGGGATGAATATGGCATAAAATCTATCATAAATCTTCGCAATTTAAATGATAATATACTATATAAAGAGGAAGAAACTATTTCTAAAAAACTAGGAATAAAATTGATAAACTTCCCTATCTCAATACCTAAAGGATTGAATGAAAATGAGATAATAAAACTTATTACATTACTAAAAGAAACTCCTAAACCCCTTCTAATACATTGCAAATCCGGAGCAGACCGAGCAGGATTGGCATCCTATCTCTACCTATACTTTATATCAAAAGATCAAAAAGCAAATGCCGATAAACAACTTTCAATATTTTACGGCCATATACCATATTTCAAAACCCGCAAAATAGACGATGCTTTGGAAATAAGCAAGAATATAAAACTAAACTATATCCCCGCTCTATCAGAAACACAGAAGTAAATATAGATAATAAAAACTAATTTCTATATAGAAATTAGTTTTTATTAATAAGGATAATCATAAATATCATCGATTATTATAAGTAATATCAGGGGGCATATTTCAATCAAGATGACTTATTTGAATCTTCATCTTGAGAAAAATAATCGCTTATTCCATGAGGATTAGATAAAAACTGCTTCATACTTAATTTATTATCTACTATTTTTACTTCAGATATAAAATAATCAATGACCTTCTCCTCAAATATTGGAGCACGAATAGAATCTATGGCACTACTATTTTTCTGAAAATACTCAATCATTTGTTTTTCTCTTCCTGGAAAACGACGAAGATGTTGAGATATAGCTGACTTCATTTCATCATCTGTAACTTGTATACTTTGCTTTGAGCCAATTGTTCCCAAAACGATACCAGAACGAACACGACGATTTGCTAATATTTTATAATCTCGCAAATCCTCCTCTTTCAACACATCATTATCTTCAATATTTTGCCCAGAAGCACTAATTTCAGACTTAACATGTTGCAAAATACTATTATATTCAGCATTTACTAGAGATTCAGGAACATCAAACTGATACTTATTGTCTAAATAATCTAGGATCTGACGTTTGATTTTTTGTCGAGAGATCATTTCAATTCGATGATTAAGTTGCTTAGATACCATCTCTATCATCTTACTTTCTGATTCCAAACCTAGTCTAATTGCCAAATCATCATTAACGACAGCAGGATCAGCAAATTCGATTTTCTTTATAGAAAAGCTAAAGATAGCATTTTTCCCAGCCAAGCTCTCAACGTAATAATCATCAGGGAAAGAAAAATCAATTTTTTTACTATCACCAACTTTTGTCCCGACAAAAGAATCAGTTGATATAGAGAAAATATCGTCAGATCCTAAAATAAATTGAAAATTTTCTTTGGAATGATCTTTTAAAACCATATCATCCACTGCAATATTATAGTCTATAGTAATCCTATCACCGACAGAAGAAACTCCATCTTTTACCTCAAATGATCTATTATTTTCTGCAATTTCAAGAGCATGTTTATTAATTTCACTCTGATCAATATCACAAATTTCACGAGTTATTACTAAATCATCAAAAGGCTGTATCTCAATTTCAGGCATAACTTCATAAGATAAACTTAATTTTAAATCAACAGATCCCTGTAATAAAAGCGATAATACATCTTCTTGGCCGTCATTAATCACAATATTAGGCTGCATTGCAGCTCTATCATTTCTTTTTGATAGGATATCAGGGACTTTTTCTTTAATTGTTTCATCAACTATTTCAGATAGAATAGATTTTCCATACATGGATTTAATATGGGAAAGAGGAACTTTCCCTGGTCTAAAACCTTTAATATTAGCCTTACTCTTTATATCTTCAAGACGTTCATTAAAACTATCAATCAATTGATCTGATGATAAAATTATATCTAATTCTCTTTTTAGACCATCTGAAACATTTTCAATAACCTGCATATTTAATCCAATCCCCAATCAAACTATCAACCATATCGCCTATAAAAACAAATAATTTAAATAAGTCTCTAAAATGCGATCAAAAAACAACATTTATAATTTGCAAAAGTATAGTAAAATAACCTCCAAAGTATATATTAAAAAAATTACATAAGCTATAACTATGGTTTATAATACTCCAAATACATTATGAATAAAAAATCAAATGTTACACTTATATGCAAAAATAAAATTACATTTTATTATTTTTCAGAATAATAAGATAGAACTATCTAATAGTAAAAACTTATTAAGAGGAAAGCAACAAAGATATCCATATAAAAACATCAATTATTCATAAAGACATATACCGTTTTATAAAGATATAGAAGTTGTTAAACATTAATTAATGTTTAGTTCGATTAAAAGTCACAAATAAACTAAAATCATCTCCTCCTATCTTTCAAAATAATACTTTAATATAAATTCATCTTTTTGATTCTAAAAAAGGAGAAGGATGTCTTAATCTGCTTAAAGAATAAGATCTAACAATTACGACTAAAAACAATGAAACAATCATTAAAGTTCTATGGCGTACATCAACAGAACAATCAAATTTCAATAAAGTCCCTAACAAATTAACTCCACAAAAAATTTCTATACTACATATCAAAACGATAACCACTCCTGCTATTCTATAAAACGAAGTCATACCTCCAAGAATAACAAAAGATAAAACAATCAAAGATTCAGAATTATTAAAAAACTTTGGAGCAATAAATCCATGAGTAGTTGCGAATAAGGCACCACAAGCACCTGCTAATATAGAACTGACAATAAAGGCAGATAATTTTGCAGAAACAACATTTGTATTAAATTTGAAAAATGACTTGTGATTATCTCTAATATTTCTCAAAATACTTCCAGTATAGGAAGATCGAAATTTAGATATAATCCATACTGATAAAAAACATAAGGCCAACAATATGTAATATAAAAATATCTTAAAATACAACGATGAGTATGGCAAATTTAAAAAGCCCATAACTCTCTTAATCTTTAGTCCTAGAAACATCAAATGATCAGGAAGATAAATACCGCTTTTACCACCAGTCAATACTTTCTTTTGTGTCAGAAAGGTTTGAAAAATTTCAGTCATAGTAAATGTGATCAAAGCAAATAAATCACCCCGTAATATGAGAGAAGGAAGCCCTAAAATCACCCCAGATAGACCTGCAATTAATGCAGATATAGGCAACAACAATAATGGAGAAATATCATACCAAATGCCTAATATAGTATAAGAATATGCACCTACAGCATATGCAATAATATAATTAAGGCTTAGTAACCCAGTAGTGCCAACCAAAATACTCAGCCCCCATGCAAGAATTACATATATTAGAATATTAATCCCAACACCATCAATATATCGATAAGCTTTACTAGAGTTGAAAAAAGATACAACGGCAATAGGATATATCGCAAATAATGAATACCAAATATTATTAATGTTTTTTTTCAAAAATCTTACTTTAGGTATAAATAACGACATAATATTTTATTCCACTCCCTAGTATATAGTATATAAAACATCCATAGATATCTTATATAAAAAACAAGCACAATTTTTATTTAAAACTAATAATATTGCAAATTGAATCACTTGTTTATGGCATCCTTATATTTATATACCAGTATAACGAGAATTAATATACTCTTTAGGTTGGTTTTTTTCATAAAACAAATGAATAACACATATTATTTTATTATCACAACTAATATTAAAAGGTTATCTATAGTAAATATAAGTAGATGTAAGATGCATAATACAATGTAAGAAACATACTAAACAGTGATACACTTATTCTAGATATCTAAAAGCCAAATCATACATTAATTTGTTTAATTACACTATTATAAATTATTATCTAGAATTAATAAGAATTAAGTCAATCATCTCTAAATATGAGTATAAACGAAATGGAAAAATGTCAATTATCAATCAAAAAAATATTTTTTGTCAATTATAATAAAATAAGTCATATATTGTAAAAAATTTAATACATCTAATAAAACATGTGATTTTTCATAATTTTATAAATTTTTATATAAATAAATTAGTTCTTCATTAAACTTAATATTATAATATGTATATAAATAAAGAAGTAATAGGTATTTAGAGTTGATTTAGAGAGTATGATGACTGAAAGATTACAATCTTGTATAAAATATGTAATTGGACCAGATGGTAGCCCTCTTACTATAGCGAATCTTCCTCCGCCCAACACAAGACGTTGGGTTGTAAGAAGAAAGGCAGAAGTAGTAGCAGCAGTACAGGGCGGACTATTAAGCCTTGAAGAAGCATGTCAGATTTATAACCTTACTGTGGAAGAATTCCTTTCATGGCAATCATCTGTTACACAATACGGACTAGATGGACTACGCACAACTAGAATACAAAAATATAGATAAATTACATTTAATATATTACTCAATTCCAAAAGGTAATAATATACTTATAAATTATCAGTTGATAAAGTAGTAATTTCAAAATAGCACTTGTAAAATAAAGCTAATATGGTGTCACTTGAAAAATATTTAACAATCTATACAGATGCAATATGAGGTTCACTGTTGGATTTAATATTTTGCAAGTCATCTTCCAAACTTTCTTGCTTCGACAACAGATCTCTTATAGAAATTAAGAGGTTATCTACTCTTTGACGTGCAGATTTAGCAAAAATAGGATATGTAAAATGATCTTTATCATAAATTCCTGATTTTCTTTCTTCTATAGCAATTTGTTTTTCCAAATCATTTACTATACACTTAAACGACGAAATGGTAGCACGCAATTGTTGCAATTGACGTTGCTTATCCTTTAGATGAAAATCTTTCAAACGCTCTTTTTGCTCTTGCGATTCCATTATATATACTCCAATATACGATAAATATTTTTTCAATCAGGTATAGAATTATAAATATTTATAAATATTAAAAAAAATTAACACTAATCTCATATAAATGCATAAATAGTAACCTTTCATTTACGAGCATGGTTAATAATAGGGTTACAAAATTAAAAGGTGGTAAATAAAACTATTTTTAATGAAAATAAAGGATATAATTTATACTATGAGTGGATAAACAATACTAAAAAATAATTATCGGTTGTGAAGATATGAGTTTTTCTGTTTTGCAAAAAGATATGAAGACAGATTATAGGTTATAAAATAGTTATTCTTCCTTGCTAGTTTTTCAATCATTGAGCGAATTAGTCAGCCGATGACAAAAATGTCAGTTACGCTATAATATAATATAATATAATAAAGTTGACAGTGTAACTAGGTTGCAATTAAGGTGGTAAAATAAAGAGGGAGATTGTTAATGCGGGTTCTAATTATAGAAGATGATAGCGCCTTAGCACACAGTATAGAACTGATGCTGAAATCAGAAAATTTTAATGTCTATGTAACCAATCTAGGTGAAGAAGGCGTTGATTTGGGCAAGATTTACGATTACGATATAATCCTTCTTGATATCAATCTTCCAGATATATCCGGGTACGAAGTACTAAGAACATTAAGAGCAGCAAAAATTACTACTCCTGTTTGCATACTATCTGGTATGTCCAGTATAGATGATAAAGTAAGAGGACTAGAGTCAGGAGCAGATGATTACATAGGGAAACCTCTTAATAAAAGTGAGTTAGTAGCAAGAATACATGCTATCGTACGTAGATCTCGCGGACATGCTCAATCAGTAATTGTTACAGGTGATTTAGTAGTTAATCTTGATACCAAAAATGTAGAAGTTAAAGGACATAGAATCCATCTTACAGGAAAAGAATATCAAATGATGGAATTACTCTCCTTACGCAAGAACACTACATTGACAAAGGAAATGTTCCTAAATTATTTGTATGATGGTATGGATGAGCCAGAAGTGAAGATTATTGATGTGTTTATATGCAAACTGCGTAAGAAACTAAGCAGTGCTGCAGATGGTAAAAACCACATAGAAACTGTATGGGGTAGAGGCTATGTATTACGGGAATATGAAGTAAATAGCCAGTCACCAGAATATCTAGAACAAATAGCCTGAGATACATGCATAAAAATAAAATGGGGGGGGGGCAAGATCATTTGTTTCCCTCAATTTAATACAATGCTTAATACTTTGAAGGTACGAACTAACTATTTTAGTTTTTAATATATTAGATATTAAAATATGAATTTTAATGATATTTATAATTGCTGCATCTGAGGAATAGTCTTCATAGCAAATTTGAGGGTTTCTCGATTAAATGGCTTTAATAGAAAGCTATTTGCACCAGCTTTAGCTCCTGCTATCATCTTTTCAAAGTCAACTTCAACAAGCAAATAATAAATGAAAACATTAGCTCCCAAAGGCATTTTCCTTACATCTGCAATAAATTCCAAAACACCTTCTATAGATTCATCAATAATTATATAGTCTGGCAATGGCTCTTCAATAAAGAACTTTCTGGCATCATATAAATTAGAAAAATCAAAAGCAATAAAACCAAAATCACTAAAAAGCTTCCTACCAACCTTCCTAATAATATTAGAAGGATCAATCAGAAGAAGTCTTGGCATCAAATTAGCTCCTTATATAATCGCAATAATTATATTATCTCATATAATTCCTAAACTATCACTACTAATAAAGATTTAATTGAAATAATTATATATCAAACTTGTTTTTTTATTACTGCAGAAAATCTATTTTTTTTATCATCTATAATATGATGAAATAACTCTACATTACTTTCATAAGCTAATAACGCAGTGTAATAAAATTGCACATCGTATGAATCAATTTCATAATCCATATTTCCTGATATAATTTTAATAAATTTTTCAGGGAATTGAACCAAAACACCGCTTATTTCCAAAGAAAAAACATCCTCTTTAGCTGAATGTTCTATGTATATTCTTATATTACCAGTCTTAGGAAGAGAAACATACGCTATCATAAAAAGGTTTAATAATAGCTTAGCATTTTGTTTGGAAATGCTAACTTGACTACTTATCCAAGATATATCCACCTTATTATCAATAGAAACAAAATCTTTTATAATATCTTTTATTTCAGTTAGATTAAAGTTAGAGCTAGTATAACCAGGATGTCCAAAAGCCAATCTAGCAAACTTAAGACGACTTATAGCATGTTTAGAACTCATGCGAATTAATTGCATTGCCTCCTCTTCAATCCCAGCATCATCTAGTAATTCCAAACCGTTACTAATTGCACCTATTGGAGAAATTAAATCATGACAAATACGGCTACAAAGCAATGCAGAAAGATCTGCTGCAGAATGATTAAAACAAATATTTTTTATCACAGGTCATTTTTCCTAAAAAATTAATATCACATTTATTTTCTAAAATTTTTATCAATCTTATTAGAAAGTAATATGATATTACAATATAATTCTACTATAACTAGTATGATAACATTATATACATATATAAAAATAATATACGATATAAAAACAACCTTAAATATAACAATTATAATACTAAATTGTTATATTAATTATTTTATGATAAAAATAATATATTACCTATGATAGATATTAAAAATTATAAAATCTATAAAAATATGATTTGTATATTTATAAAATCATTGATACCTTAAATGGAAGGTAACCAATAAATTATTTAGTTGAGCTTAAATATTGTCCTATGATAAAAAAATAGAAGATAGTTTAAAAAAAGATATTGTAAAAAATATACATATCAGAATACAAAACATATCTAGAATATTATTATCTGAAGGATCGAATGCTATTTCAGAAAATGAAATTCGCGAACTAATGTATATCGTTGCCGCTAAAATGATAGCTTTAGCGGCTCTACGCGAAGGAAAGAAATCTCGTATTTTGCATATTTTTTCAAAAAACAAAAAGAAAATTAGCCAGCTTACAAAAATAACAATAAATGAAATAAACCTTCTGAGAAAACAATAAATCTTGGAAGAAAAAATCTATCAATATTATTAATAAGATATAGATAATAGATTATTTCTATGTTGTTCCAGAATAATTAGGGCTCTCAGTAGTAATCATAACATCGTGAACATGAGATTCTCTCAACCCAGCTGGAGATATACGAATAAAATTTGCTTTTTCCTGAAAATCAATGATATTTGAGGCCCCAACATAACCCATAGAAGATCTAATACCTCCCGACATCTGATGCAATACAGAAGCTAACGGCCCTTTATAAGGAACCCTACCTTCTATCCCCTCAGGTACTAATTTAGATTTATCAGTTACACAATCTTGAGAATACCGAGATGCAGATCCATGAGCCATAGCAGCGACAGATCCCATTCCCCTATAAGATTTGAAGGATCTCCCTTGAAACAGAACTATTTCTCCAGGACTTTCATCTGTACCAGCAAGTAAAGAACCTATCATAACAGATGATGCTCCCGCAGCAATTGCTTTAGCAATATCACCAGAAAACCTAATTCCTCCATCAGCAATAACCGAAACTCCCGCCTTTTTAGCTACATCATAAACCGACATAATAGCAGAAAGCTGTGGATATCCAACTCCTGTAACTATCCTAGTGGTACAAATAGATCCAGGACCTATACCAACTTTTATAATATCAGCACCAGCATCAATCAATGCCGAAGCTCCTTCAGCAGTAGCTATATTTCCAGCCATAACTAATACAGATGGGAAATTTTTCTTAATTAACTTTACTGCATCCAATACTTTCCTAGAGTGACCATGAGCGGTATCAACCACTAATAGATCAACGCCTACTTCAACTAGTGGACCTGCCCTTTCCTCCACATCTTTTGCAACAGATACAGCCGCTGCAACCCTCAGACGACCCTTACTATCTTTTGTTGCATGCGGATTAAGATGTGATTTTTCTATATCTTTAACAGTAATTAGACCTATACAACAATCTTCATCATCTACAACTAGTAATTTTTCAATTCGATGTTTATGTAGCAAAGACTTTGCTGTTTCAAGATCAACTGTTTTCTTAACAGTGATTAAATCTCGTGTCATTAACTCACCAACGATTTGGCTGGGATTAGAAGCAAAACGCACATCGCGATTAGTCAATATACCTACTAACTTTCCTAAATTAAGTGAATCACTATCAACTACAGGAATTCCAGATATACTATTATTTTTCATCAGAGACAAAGCCTCTGCTAAAGTAGCACGTGGTGATATGGTTACAGGATTAACAACCATACCACTTTCAAACTTTTTAACTTGATGGACTTGTGCAACCTGTTCAGCAGGAGATAAATTTCTATGTATTACACCTAAACCACCCGCCTGTGCCATCGCTATTGCTAAGCGATAATCAGTAACTTTATCCATAGCTGCTGATATAATAGGTAAATTCAGACTAAAATCCTCAGCTATTTTCGTGGATATATCTATATCATCTGGCAAAACATCAGAAAAAGCTGGCTGTAACAACACATCATCAAATGTTAATGCAACACATCCTATATTTGTTTCATTAATTCTTGCCACTAAAAACTCCCACTGAAAATCAACGCCTTATCTTAAATAGATAGGTATTTTATTAATATTTCTAAAAATAATCAATGGATTATAAATATTTTTCAAAAATTAAATCAAAAAAATAACATATTTATCAAATTAAAATATAAGATAGAAATAAATCAAGTAAAACAAACATTATAAAACAATAATAATTATTTAAAAATAACGTCCAAAAAATAAATACTAATAAAAACTATTGTTATCAACGTAATCAAAGAATGAAATAATAATCAATCCCAATTAAAAATATAGAAAATACTCTTTGAGAAGTAAATACATCTTATATATATCTAAGTAGAAAAATTATATAATATAATTACAACAATAATATTAGATATTATACTCTAATATAATCTTTATTAGAAATCCAAGTAATATTAGCAGCTATTTTTCTTTTAGTATTTTCAGAAGCTAGTATTTTAAGAGCATACCCCCTTCTTTTACTGTCAAATCTTATAATTTTAGCTTCTATATGTCCTATTTCATCAATAATAATAGTATAATTATTCCCAATTATAACGTCATCAAAAGCCTCTATTATAATATAAAGGCCTCCTGGAGACATCTCATGTATAATACACTTATATTCTTTATCACATAACAATAAAAAGCGGCCATTAAGATCTAATTTTACGCGTTGAAAAGCACGCTGATCTACAAATTGTAAATTATTAATTCCTAAGTACATAACAAAAAATCTCTAATATATTTAATATCCTAAAGTTTTATACTTTATTTATTAATAATCAATTACGGCTATATCTTTCTAAAATCACTCAAATCATGAATAATAAAAAATCAATTTATATATAAGAGATCTTCTTTTAGCATCTAGTGGCATAATATAATATCTTGAAAAGGATATATTTTATATAAAAAATTGGAAATATTTTTCAAATTCTGTAACTATATAATAAAAATTAACACTTATAAAAGCCACATAAACAGAAGAAATTTAAGACGATTTTTAAATCAATTCCCCCCATAGTTAATTTTAAAATCATACAATACAACATAAAACGTTTATTAGATTGATTATGATTTATTCATATTCATCTATTGAAAAGGCTTCCATTGCCTCCCTCATTAATCTTAAATATAAGAAAAAAGATAGTATTCAAAAACATTACTTTTAGTATATTTATCTTTTTAAAGATCATACCCTTAAATATAAATATTCTACCAATCAATTTTTTTATCTTTTGAATTGATTTTAAGCATGCAAATCAGGCTAACAAGTGCACAAATAGACAGATAAACACCTGAAGCAATCTTTGTCCCAGTTTTTTCAATAAGAT